>JANXSC010000203.1 GCA_025352845.1 Opitutaceae bacterium | reverse complement strand
GGGCGTCGCGCGCGACGGCTCCGGACCATGGATCGAGTTGATCGGATCGGCCGGCGGCGCAACGGAGCTACGGCAGTTGTTCGATCAGGTCGGTCGCGGTGAGTTTGCCGAGCCGGTGGCTGTGCGCGCTTTGGCGGCGCTTGGAGAAGCGGCGCGTCTGCGCAGCGTGAAACCCACGGGTGATCTCACGACGTTGAAGGCGCAGTTGATTGCGAGTGGAGAAAAACCCCGTGTCGCGGCGGTGCAGCTCGCAGGCACGTGGAAACTTTCGGCGCTCACGCCGCAGCTCGTTGAAATCGCGAGCGGGGCGACGACAAGCGCGACGGAGCGCGCCGCGTCCTTCGCGGCGCTGCGCGAGATCGGCGGCCGCGCGGTGATTGCGGAATTACAGCGACTCGCGGGCGGTGGCGCGCTGGAGATTCGTCGCGAGGCGGCGCTCGCGCTCGCGTCACTCGAATTGCCCAGCGCGATGCCGAGCGTGATCGCCGTCCTGCGTGCGACGACGGACGAGGCGCAGTCGCAGGCGCTCTGGCGCGAGTTGCTCGGCATCCGCGGCGTGAGTGCGAAGCTGGCTGCAGAACTGGCGAAGACGGAACTGCCGCGCGAGGTGGCGCGCGCCGGTTTACGTCCCGCACGCGAGGGCAACCAGCACCAGGCGCTCGTGCCGGTGTTGATGAAACAGGCGGGCCTGACGCTCTCCGAGGTGCAATTGACGGCTGCCGACATGCAGAAGCTCGCGCAGGACGCGCTCGCGAAAGGCGACGCCGCGCGTGGCGAACGGCTCTACCGCCGCACCGAACTCGCCTGCGTGGCGTGCCACGCGATCGGCGGCGCCGGCGGCAAGATTGGTCCCGATCTCACGAGCATTGGTGCGAGTGCGCCGGCCGATTATCTCGTCGAGTCACTGCTCTACCCGAGCGCGAAGATCAAGGAGGGCTACCACGCCGTGACGATCTCCACGAAGGACGGTAAGGAGCAGAGCGGGATGATCACGCGGGAAAACGAAACCGAGGTCGTGCTCCGCGACGCCGCGAATGTGGAGATTTCGATTCCCGCCAAGAACATCGCGCGCCGCACCAACATCGGCTCGCTCATGCCCGCCGGTCTGATCGACGGCCTGTTGCCGGAGGAACGGCTCGATCTGTTCAAGTTTCTTTCCCAGCTCGGGAAACCGGGCGACTACGACGCCGCGAAAGGCGGAGTCGCCCGCGCGTGGCAGCTCTATCTCATTCTCAGCCCGAACGAACACCTCGGGGTCGAGCGTGTGATTGCGGGAGACGCGACGCTGGCCGACTGGAAGCCGGCGCTTTCACTCGTGAGCGGCGCGTTGGCGGGCGAGACGGTTGAGGAGGTGTTTCCGAATCGCGGCAATAACCGCGGACTCTTCGCCGCGACGCGCTTCGAGTCGGCGCAGGGCGGCACCGTGAAGTTCTCGCTGACCGGCGAAGTGAAACGTGCGTGGCTCAACGGCCAGCTCGTGAAACCTGCCGCGCAGTTTACCGGGCAAGCCAAGCCCGGCGTGAACACCCTCGTGCTTCAGCTCGACGACGTGAAACCCGATTCAGTAACGCTGCGCTCGGGCGAGGTGGCGTTCGCCCTCGGCCAATAAAATAACAGGACTCGCCCTCCGCGATTTCGCCGTTCAAGTTTTCCATCCTTCCTCTTACCCATGAAATCCACCCTGTCCCTCCTCGCGCTCGTTGGTCTGCTCGCCGTTCAGGCGCTCGCCGCCGAGATGAAACCCAACACGCTCTCCGCCGCGGAAAAGAAAGCCGGCTGGCAGCTCCTCTTCGACGGCAAGTCGCTCGATGCCTGGAAATCCAGCGAGAATCCCGGCTCGTTTACGGTGCAGGACGGGCTGCTCGTCGTCTTCGGCAAGCGCTCGCATCTCTTCTACACCGGTCCGGTCGGCGGCGCGGATTTCAAAAATTTCGAGCTGTCTCTCGACATCAAAGCTTTCGCGAAGGCGAACTCAGGTGTCTACATCCACACGCAGTTTCAGGAGACTGGTTGGCCGGAAAAAGGCTACGAGGTGCAGGTGAACAATACCCACACCGACGTGAAGAAGGGCGCCGGTCTCTACGGGATCAAGGACAACCTCGAGGCGCCCGCGAAGGACGAGGAGTGGTATACGATGGTCGTGAAGGTGGAGGGAAAACACATCCAGACCTTCGTGAACGGAAAGCAGATCGTGGATTTCGTCGAGCCGACTCCGCCTGCGCCGCCGGCCAATATGGCGGGCCGCTTCCTCACCCACGGCACGTTTGCGATCCAGGGCCACGATCCGGCGAGCAAGGTGATGTATAAAAACATCAAGGTGCGCGTGCTGCCGTAGGGGCGGCTCCGTCAGGCGACCACGAAATGTGAACTGCGACTTCCGCTTCGGGGGGCGTATCTCAATTTTCTGCAAGCCCGCGGGCGGGACGCCCGTGCCACGTCGCATGGGCATCCCGCCCATGTCAGAAAACTGAGCCGCGCCCGTTTCGGATATCGGGTTGATTCTTCGCTGGCGCTCCGCGGCGCGCACGCTTGATTTGCCCCATGTCGAAGTGGCTGCTCGTTGACGGATTCAATCTCGCCTATCGCTGTTTTCACGCGCTGCCCGAGTTCACGCGCGCGGACGGCTTCCCGACCGGCGCGCTGCATGGTTGGGTGAAATCACTTTGGAAACTGATCGATCTGGAGCAGCCGGAAGCGACGCTCGTGTTTTTCGATCTCGGCGAATCGGATGCGCGCGTCGCGCTGCTCGCCGACTACAAGGCGCAGCGCAAGCCGATGCCCGACGCGCTCCGCTCCCAGATCGATCCGATCAAGGGGCTCACGCGCGCGATGGGTCTCGCGGGCATCGAGGAGCAGGGTGTGGAGAGCGACGACTTGCTCGCGGCCGAGGCGGTGCGCCTCGCGGCGGCGGGTCACGACGTCGTGATCATGAGCAGCGACAAGGATTTTGCGCAGATCGTGGGCGACAAAATCAAAATCATGCTGCCGCCGCCGTCGGCGAACCCGAAGCTCGGCTGGCGGTTGCTGGACGCCGCGGGTGTGCAGGAAAAATTCGGCGTTCCGCCGCGCCAGATCGCCGACTACCTGGCACTTGTGGGCGACACGTCGGACAACATTCCCGGCGTCGATGGCGTCGGCCCGAAGACCGCGACGAAGTGGCTTGCGGAGTGGGGCAGTCTCGAAGGAGTGATCGCCCACGCCGCCGAATTGAAACCGGATCGGTTTCGCGAAACCGTGGCGGCCGATGCCGCGCGGCTGCGCGTGAACTTGAAACTCACGACGCTGGATCTTGCGCTGCCCGCGGTGAAACCCGAGTGGCGCACGCCGCAACCCGAGGAATTATTCCGGCTGCTGGACGGCTACGAGATGCGCTCGACCGCTGCCGAGGCGCGGAAACGTTACGGGGCCGTTGCGTCGCCAGCGTCTTCACCGCCGTCACTATCACCGCAGCAAGCGGAACTGTTTTGAGCGTGATCAGCGAATCGCGTTTCGCGTAGGCCAGCGCGCTTATGCGCGCCCAATCCGCGCGCAAGCGAGCTGACCTACATCAATCAGCGTCAGCGCACCAAACTCCGCCTCGCTCACTTCCCCTTGGTCTTCGGATCGAAGATGTAGCCGATGCCGTGGACGGTGCGGAAGGTGTCCAGGCTCAGACCGTGCTCCGTGAAGAGGTCGCGCACCTTCACGATGTATTGGTCGAGCGAGCGGCTCTTCACGTCGGCATGCATGCCCCACACGGAGTGGATGAGCGCCTTGCGCGTGATGATCTGGCCGGGATGCGCGTTGAGGTAGGCGAGGATGCCGAGTTCCTTGCGGCCGATCTTCATCACCGTGCTGTCCGGAAACGAAATCTCCAGCCGCACGGGCGTCACCTTCGCGCCGCAGAAATCAAACGGATCGTCGCTGATCCTCACGTTCTTCGTGACGTTGAGATCCTTGATATTTTCGGTGCGGCGGAGCACGGCGCGGATGCGCGCGACGAGTTCGACGTAACTGAAAGGCTTCGTCACATAGTCGTCGGCCCCGATGTCGAGGCCCCTAACCCGGCTCGGTTCCTCGATGTTGCCGGTGACAAAAATGATCGGCACCGTGACATCCTCGGACTTCAGGTCATCGACCAACTGGAAGCCCGTGCGATCGGGCAGGTTGATGTCAAGCAGGACGAGGTTGGCGAAATTTTTCTTGAGAAACTTCAGCGCGTGCTCGGCGCGATTGCAGATCTGCGTGTGCATACCGGCCTTTTCGAGATGGGTGGCGAGGAGGTTGGCCAACTCCACCTCATCTTCGACGATCACAATCAGCGGCTTCGGCTCAGTGCGGGGCGGGGGAGTGTTGGGAGTGGGCATGGGCGAATGCTTTTCGTTTTTTACAATCATCCCGTGGATGTCAACAGCCGCGCCAGTGACGCAACGGGCTTGCGAACGCTCGCGCTGCGCACGAAGCATGCGCCGCCGGCGCGTCTCATTTTCTTGCAGGCTCCATTGAGAGGAACCGCACTGCAACGTAGCAAGGGCAGCCTGCCCGTGCTGGGTCGATCAACGCGGTCAGGCTGACCGCGCTACACCCGGCACTGGCACCACTCCACGAAAGTGAGATGCGTCCCATGCGCCGCCGGCGCGGCAAATTGGCTTGAAGACGCTGGCGGCGGCGTGTGCCTTCCTCTTCGTGTCCGAAAAAGCGCCATTGCTGATGATCGGGTTCCCCAAGGGCAGCCTCGAGGAATCCACCAAAAACCTGTTCGCCAAGGCGGGCTGGAAAATCACGACCAGCTCCCGCAGCTACCGTCCGTCGATCGACGATGCGGAGCTCGACGGGCGGTTCGTGCGCGCGCAGGAGGTGAGCCGCTACGTTGAGCATGGGTTCTTCGACTGCGGGCTCACCGGCCACGACTGGGTGCTGGAAAACGGCTCGGATGTCGTTGAGGTGTGCGACCTGGTTTACAGCCGGGCCTCGACGCTGAAATCGCGCTGGGTGCTCTGCGTGCCCGAGTCCTCGTCTGTGAAGACCGCCGCCGATCTCGCGGGGAAGCGCATTGCGACGGAATTGGTCAACACGACGAAAAAATATTTCGCGGCGAAGGGGATCAGCGTGGAGGTGGAATTTTCCTGGGGTGCGACCGAGGTGAAAGTGCCCGACCTCGTCGACGCGATCGTGGACATCACGGAGACCGGTTCGTCGCTCCGCGCAAACAAACTCCGTATCGTCGACACACTGCTGGAGACCAACACCAAGCTGATCGCGAACAAGGTGAGCTGGGCGAATCCGGCGAAGCGAAAAAAAATCGAGACGATTGCACTGCTCCTGCGCGGTGCGCTCGAAGCCGGATCGAAAGTCGGCCTGAAGATGAATCTGCCCAAGAAATCGCTCGACGCCGTAGTCAAGGCGCTGCCCGCGCTGCGGAATCCGACGATCTCGCAGTTGAGTTCGCCCGACTGGATCGCCCTCGAGACGATCATCGACGAGAGCGTCGTCCGTGAGATCATCCCGCAGCTCAAGTCGCTCGGCGCCGAGGGCATCGTGGAATATCCGCTCAACAAAGTGGTTTACTGAAGAGACGAAGAGGGAAGCCAGAAAACCCAGAAGTGCCGGATTGATTCGTGGGTTCTTGGCTTCCTACTTCAATTTTCCACTGCTTCGATTTTTACCACCATGGCGACCGTCACACTCGGACTCCTCCAGCACGCCTGCGGCACCGACGCCGCGGCGAATTTGAAAAAGACGCTGGCGCTCGCCGAGCGCGCGGCGAAGCAGGGTGCGAACATCATCTGCACGCAGGAGCTGTTCCGTTCGCAGTATTTTTGCCAGGCGGAGAAGCACGATTACTTCAAACTGGCGGAGCCGATTCCCGGCCCGAGCACGAAGGCGTTTCAGGCCCTCGCGAAAAAACACGCCGTGGTCGTGATCGCCTCGCTCTTCGAGAAACGCGCCTCGGGGCTCTACCACAACACCGCGGTCATCATTGATGCCGACGGCAAGCTGCTCGGCGTTTACCGGAAGATGCACATCCCGGACGACCCGCTCTACTACGAGAAATTCTATTTCACGCCCGGCGACACGGGTTTTCGCGCGTGGGACACGAAGTTCGGCAAAATCGGCGTGCTGATCTGTTGGGACCAGTGGTATCCCGAGGGCGCGCGGCTCACCGCGATGCAGGGCGCGGAAATCCTTTTTTATCCCACCGCGATCGGCTGGCACCCGAGCGAGAAAAAAGAATATGGCGTCAATCAGCACGGCGCCTGGGAGACGATTCAGCGCAGCCACGCGGTGGCCAACGGCTGCTATGTCGCCGCGATCAACCGCATCGGCACGGAGAAACCCGAGGGCGGCGACGGCATCGAGTTCTGGGGCCAGAGCTTCGTCGCGGGCACGAGTGGCCAGATTCTGGCGAAAGCGAGCACGAACAAGGAAGAGGTGATGCTCGTCCCGATCGATCTGGGCAAAGTCGATGTCACCCGCACGCACTGGCCGTTTCTTCGCGACCGTCGCATTGACGCCTACGGTGATCTGACGAAGCGGTTCAGCGACTAAGCATGGCTGTTTTGAAAACGATGACGCCCGCCGCGCTGGGCTTTCGGATGCCGGCCGAGTGGGCGCCGCAGGCCGCCGTGTGGCTCTCGTGGCCGCACAATCGCGCGACCTGGCCCGGGCAATTTCGCCCCGTGCCCTACGACTACGCGAAATTTGTCGCGGCGATTTCGCGTTTCGAGTCCGTGCGCATCAACGCGGCTGTCGCGTTGCACCCTCGCGCGAAACGTCTCTGCGCCGCGGCCGGCGCGGACATGACGAAGGTCGCGTTCTACAATTATCCGACGAACGATGCGTGGTGCCGCGACCACGGCCCGATTTTCGTGAAGCACACGCAGACCGGCGAAGTTGCGATCACCGACTGGCGGCACAACGCGTGGGGCGACAAATATCCGCCCTACGATCTCGACAACCTGATTCCGCCCCGCATCGCGCGCCGGCTGCGCGTGAAGCGATTTGAAAACGACATGGTGCTCGAGGGCGGCTCGATCGATGTGAACGGCGAGGGCCTGCTCCTCACGAGCGAGCAGTGTCTCCTGCACAAGAACCGCAACCCGCACCTCAGTCGCGCGCAGATCGAGCAGACGCTGCGCGACTGGCTCGGCGCGAAGGAAATTCTCTGGGTGGGCGAGGGCATCATCGGCGACGACACCGACGGCCACATCGACGACATCACGCGCTTCTACAAGCCCGACGGTTTCGTATCGGTGGTTGAGCCGAACACCCGCGACCCGAATCACAAGATCCTCGAAAAGGTCTTGGAGCGGCTGCGGAGCTTTCGCACGCCGGTGGGGAAAAAATTCGACATCGTCACGCTGCCGATGCCGAAGCCCTTCGCGTTTCAAGGTCAGCGCGTGCCGGCGAGCTACGCGAATTTTCTCATCATCAACGGTGCCGTGCTCGTCCCGACCTTCCGGCAAAAAAAACGCGACGCCGAGGTTTGCGAAATCCTCGGTGGTTGTTTCCCCGGCCGAGAAATCATTCCGCTCGATTGCTACAATCTGATCTGGGGACTCGGCACACTGCACTGCCTGTCGCAGCAGCAGCCGGCATAGCGGCAAACGCCGCTGCCGCGGGCGTCACCGCATCTGCCCGTGCTTGCGCACTTCAGCGAGCAGCGCGCGCAGCTCGGCGACTTTTTCCGGCTGCTGCGCATAGAGGTTTTCCCGTTGGGCGAGATCGCGACTGAGATCGAAAAGTTCGCCGGGCTCGTTGTGTGTCGAGTAGTTGTTCGCGGGATCGAACCACGCGGGGACATTCGAGACGGCGCCGGTTTTCGTGGCGACGAGCAACCATTGATCGTGGCGCACCGCGTAGCCGTTGGCGTTCGTGTTGTGGACGATCGTGTGGCGCGGGCTCGGCGCGCCGGATTTGAAAACGGCGAGGAGATCGTGGCTGTCCTCGGCGGAGCCGGCGGGCAGCTTGAAGCCGGTGATCGCGGCAAAGGTCGCCATGAGATCGACCTGGCTGATCAGCGCGGTGGTGGTCGCGTTTTTCGGCACGTGGCCCGGCCAGCGCACGATGAACGGCACGCGGTGCCCGCCTTCCCAGAGATCGCGCTTCACGCCGCGCAGCGGGCCGGAGCTGCGGTGCGCAAAGTTTTGGATGCGCGCGTAGGCGTAGGTCTCGGGGCCGTTGTCGGCGGAGAAGATCACGAGGGTGTTTTCGGCGAAACCGTGGGCCTTCAGGGCGGCGAGCACGCGGCCGACCGCGGCGTCAGTCTGCTCGACCCAGTCACCGTAACCGCCGGCCTTAGACTTCCCGGCGAATTCCGGCGAGGGCACGATGGGGGCATGCGGTGAGGTGAACGGCAGGTAGAGAAAAAACGGTTCCGGGCGCGTCCTCTGCTCGCCGATCCACTCGACGGCGCGCTCGGTGAGGCGCGGCATCACCGCGTGGAAATCCCAGCCGGGCGTCATCGGGCCGGGGCGAGCCTCCCAATTGCCCTCGGTGGTCTTCGGCGGCGTGGTGAGCGGCACACTCGGGGTGGTGATCACGCGGTCGTTTTCGAACCAGGCGTAGGGCGGGAAATTCGGCACGTCGTCGCCGAAGTAATAGTCGAAACCGCGGTCGCGCGGGCCGCCGGGAATCGGTTTAGTCCAGTCGAAGTCGGCGGGTGCATAGCCCGTCTTCGGATCGGGCTTCGCGCCGGGGCGCATGATCGCGCTCCAGTTCCAGCCGAGGTGCCACTTGCCGATGCACGCGGTGCGGTAGCCCTGTTGCTGCAACATCGCCGGGAGCGTGAGCTCGGAGTCGAACGACGGCGGGTCGAAGCTGTTGACGATGCCGTGGAATTTCCGCCAGTGAAACCGTCCCGTGAGCAGCGCGTAGCGGCTCGGCGTGCAGATGCCCGACGAGCTGTGCGCATCGGTGAAACGCAGGCCCTCGCGGGCGAGTTGGTCGAGGTGCGGCGTGCGAATTTTCGACTCGGGATTCTGAATCGCGAGATCGCCGTAACCCATGTCGTCGGCGTAGAGAATGACGATGTTGGGGCGGTTGGCAGTTGCAGCGCGGGAGGCAACCGCACCGAACAGGAGCACGAAGAACAGAGCGCAGGAAACGATTCGGGAGAGCATCGGAGAAGCGGGCGAGTGAAGGGTGAAGGAGAAATCAGAACGTGCCCTTGATCCCAAAGGTCCAGAGCGAGCCGAACTCGGCGCGCGTCCGGAATTGGGCGGCGGCGGGCGTGTTCGGTCCGGCGATTTCGGTGTCGTCGGTGGGATCGTTGATGTTTCGCAGATTGGCGAACAGCGCGAAATTTTTCCGGATTGAATATTCGCCCGTGAGATCGATGTAGGAGCGCTTCAAGCCCCAGGTGTAGGTGTTGGGTTCGATGCTTCTGCCCGTGACGAGGCCGGAGCGTTTGCGGCCGAGGTAATTCCAGTTGAAACGCACGTTGTATTTCTCGCGCGAGAGGCTGGCGCCCCAACTGCCGGTGCGCGGCACGTAGCCGGAGAAATTATTGGCCGCCGCGCCGGTGGCGCGTTGGGCGCTGCCGTTGGCGAACACCTGCACGCCGCGCGCCCAGCGCGGGAGGAACGTGAGCGCCTGCTTGTAGTTCACGTCGATGCCTTCCATGCGGACGGTGCTCGCGATGTTCTCCTGCGTGGCGACGAGATACGGATCGTAGAGCACGGGATCGAGGCCGTAGAGCGCGAGAAACGCCGGCGTGGCGTCGAAGGTCGTGTTGCCGAAGAAGTTTTTGAAATCGCGGCGGAAAGCGCCGACGGAGAGCAGGCCCACGCGCTCGAAATAATACTCCAGCGTCACTTTGCCGGTGCGCGCGCTCCAGGCCTTGATCGCGGCGTTGTTGACGGTGATGAAATTGGTGGTGCTGGCCGGGGTCTCGGTGTCGGGCAGCGTGATGCCACCGGAGTATTGGTTGAAATTGGGCCGGCCGACGGACTCGTAGTAGGCGGCGCGCGCGACGAGGTTTTCGCGCACGTTGAAGCTCGCGTTCACGCTCGGGAAGAGCCGCAGGTATTCCTTCTCGGCCTGCGCGCCGCGATCGATGAGCGTCAATTTGGAGACGGCCAGCGTATCGGTCGCGATCGCGAGCGGGCGGCCGTTTGAACCGAGGATGATTTTCCCCGCCGGGTCGCGCTGGAAGTTGCGCGTCGGATCGTTGAGCGGACCGCGGGCCTCGACGTTCGTTTGCTCGGCCCGCAGGCCGCCGGTGAGTTTGAGCCGGTGGTTGAAGAACTGGGTGTCACCGCGGAGGAACACGGAGGAGATCGTCTCCTGGGAGCGCTTCGAGGCGTTCACCTCGGAGCGATAGCGGGCGTTCTCGTCGAACGTGAAGTAGGCGGGCTTCGCGCGGTAGAGATCGAGGACCGATTCGTTACTCACCCATTGCACGCGCGGGATGCCGTAGAGGCCGGCGCGCTGGAAAAAATACGGGTCGTAAACTGCGCCCGCGCCGTCGTCGCTGCCGCCGGTCGGGGTGGTGGTGGGGCGGCCATCGGCACCGACGAAATTCACCGACGTGGTGCTGGTGCGGTTGTCGTTGCGCGACTGGCGGACGTCGACACCGGCTTTGAGCGTGATGGGCCAGTGCCAGTCGAAATCGCGGCGGAGGTTGGCAAACGCGGTGCGCTGGACGTTGCGCGATGTTTGGGGAGAGGCGCCGGCCGTGCTGAGCGCGTAGGTGTTGATGTTGTAGGGATCGACCGGCGCGCCGGTCGATCCGTCGGTGACGGTGATGATGCGGGGCCGCAGATAAAAATTATCGTCGAAAGAGACGGTGACGCCGGTGCGGCGCGCGAGCGTCGAGGCGAAGCGCCCCTTGTCGAGATTGCGGAATTGATTCTGCGCGTGCGAGGAGCCGAGGCCCGCCTCCATTTTCCAAATCGCGCCGTCGTGGCGGTAGCTGAGGCTCGGCATGTAGGTGCGGCTGTAGCGGTGATTGCCGCTGTTGGAGAGGCGGATCTCGCCGGCGCCGGCGAAGCCGTGGGTGAAGGAGGGCGAGAATTCGCCGGGCAGCACGCGGTTAACAGTAAACGTCAGCGAGCGTTGGTTGAAATCGGTATGAAAGGTTCCGTATTGGAAGGAAAACGAAAGCCGGCTCGCCGCGCTGAGCCGGTAGTCGACGGTCGTGGCGAACGACGAGCGGTCGGCGATCTTCGACTCTGTGCGCACGAGGAAATCGGAGAGGTAGGGTCGGTCGGGTGTGGTGTCGGGCAAAGTGGTGCCGTTGGTCGCCGCGCCGCCGCCGCGCCATGTGTTGGTCAGCAGCGGGCCCTCGGTGTAGAGCGTGGAACCTCCGGCGGAGACGGTGAAACCAAAGCGTTTGTTCACCGGCACGATCCAGGAAAACTCGAAGCCGGGGCGGACCTTGTAGGTGGGCTCGCGGGCCGGGCCGGGCGAGCGGTGAAACTGCTTGGTGCTGTCGCGCATCGCGAGGTAAACGCTGCCGTTGAAGACCGGACGGGCGCGCTCAAAAGCGCTGCGCGGCACGAGATTGATCGAGCCTGCGAGCGCCGAGCCGGGCGACTCGGGCGTCGGCGAATAGACGGCCTCGATGCGCGAGAGATTGTTGATCGAAACGGCGTTGAGCTCGACGTTGCGTCCGGTGCCGGAGACCTCGGAGGTGGCGAGGCTGAAGCCGCCGATGGTAATCGGCACGTTGGCCGAGGGCACGCCGTTCATCGAAATCTCGCGCGGATCGCCGCCGCGATAATCCATGGTGATCCCGGGGAGCATTTTTAGGAATTCGCCGATGTTGCCGTCGGGCACGATGCCGAATTCATCGGCGGAGACGACGTTGACGATGTTGGGCGCGAAGCGCTGCTCGTTGATCGCGATGGCCGCGCCGTCCATCTCGCGGGACGCCGAGACCGCAAAGACGCCGAGTTTCAAGATCTCGGTGCGGCCGGCGCTGGTGAGCTCGATGTCGCGCGACGCGGTTTGATGGGCGG
>JANXSC010000181.1 GCA_025352845.1 Opitutaceae bacterium | reverse complement strand
AACGGATCGAGCGAGGTGACGGTGCCGATGAGATAGTTGCCGTATTCCGTCGTGGCGGAGCGGGCGTTGAACGTGGTGTTGGTTGCGACATTCCACGGCGCGGGCGCGATGCCGCTGTGATCGTTGTCCGCCGCGAAGTCGCGGGCGCGCGCCTGCATCGCGGCGCGATGGTAGAAATCCGCGGTGAACATCACGCGGCCCTTGCCCTGGGCAAACGTCAGCCTGTGCGTGAGCGTCGAGCGCCACTCCTGGCCGTCCTTGTATTTCGTCTCGCCGATGCGCAGCGCCAGCTCGGTGCCGACGAAGCGACGCTGCGTGCTGTAGTTCACCACGCCCGCCACGGCATCGCTGCCGTAAATCGCGGAGGCACCGTCGCGCAGCACGTCGATGCGATCGAGACCGCGGTTGGGGAGCTGGTTGACGTTGGCCGAGAGCGCGGGCACGCCCGCCTCCGCCGCGCTGATCGGGTGGGGCACGAGCCGGCGGCCGTTGAGCAGCACGAGGGTGTTGCCCGACGGGATGCCGCGCAGCGAGATCGCCGCGTTGTCACCGCGCGCGGTGGCGCCGAGCGTCGCCGTCTCGTTGAGTGGGAGACCGGTGACTTGCGGCAACGCCTGCAACAAATCCGACGGCTGCCCCGCATCGCGAATCTCGATCGCCGCGGCATCGAACACGGTCACGGGCAAAATTTTCTCCACGTCGATGCGCCTCACGTTGGAGCCGGTGACGGTTACGGCACCGAGCACGCTTACTCCGTCCTCGCGTGGGGCGGGTGCCGTCTGCGCCAACGCCGCATTGCTGATGAAGCCGAGCGCGGCGACTAATACGATCAGGCGACGAGGTTTGGACAGATTGGTGTTCATGCGGTGGTCCGGGGTCAAATCACGGCAAGCAAGTCCGATCCCGGCACCTGTGCAATGTCCTACTTCACCGGTTCCACGTGCACGGTCACATCGCTGATCGCGTGCGGGGTTGAGGCCAGCAAGGCATCTTTCACCGCGTGGGCGATGGCGTGGCCCTCGCGCACCGTGAGTTCGCCGTCCACCCGCACCTGAATATCCACGAGGTGCGAGAGCCCGCTCTTGCGCACGCGCATCTTGTCGAGCGCCTGCACGCCGGGGACGCCGAGCGCCAGCGTGCGAATCTCGTTTTCGAAATCCACCGCGACCGCCGTGTCCATCACATCGCGCAGGGCCTTCGTGAACATCGCGACGCCGTTGAACGCGATGATCACGCAGCCAAACAGCGCCGCCCAGTCGTCCGCCGTTTCCCAGCCCTTGCCGCCCCACAGCGCGATGCAGATGCCGACAAACGCCGCGCCCGAGGTCACCGCGTCGGACCAGTGGTGCATCGCCTCGATGCCCAGCAGCGTGCTGCCGACTTCCTCGCCCGCGCTGTCCATCCGACGCGAGAACCACATCTTCGCCACAATCACGCTGCCGAGCACGAGCAGCGTCCACCACGCGGGGCCTTCGTGCGGCGTGATGATTTCGTGCGCTGCGTGCCACGCGATCCAGCCGGCCATCGCGAAAACAAAGCACGCCACCGCGAGCGCCACCAGCGACTCGGCCTTGCCGTGGCCGTAGGGATGCTCCGCGTCGGGTGGCCGCGCCGCCACCCGAAAGCCCGCCCAGACCAGCAGCGACGAGAGAATATCGAGCGTCGATTCCGCCCCGTCCGCGATCAGCGCGTAGGTGTGGCCGAAAATCCCGCCGGCAAACTTCGCCGCCGCCAGGACCGCATTGAGCGCGATGCCCCGCAAGACCAGCCGGGCGCTGCGCTCGGCGCGGTGTTGCGTGGCCGCGTGTTCGCGGGCGATTTCGGTGGGCACCCGGCCACGCTACCGAGCGGCGCACATCCGCCGCGAGCCCGCAATTGACCAACCGGCCATTCCCTCCAATCGTGCCCCGCCATGGCCGCGCAGATTTCCACGTCCCCCAACGATCCGGTGAAACAATTTTCCGTCTTCACGGAAAACCGCGTCGGCCGCCTGCACGATCTCACGTCGCTCCTCAAGGCGCACAACGTCCACATCATGGCGCTGACGATTCTCGATACCACCGACTGTGCGATCGACCGCCTCATCGTCGACGATCCCGACAAGGCGCGCGAGCTGATGGTGAACAATGATTTTCCCTACTCCGAATGCGCCGTGCTGGCCGTCGAGATCAACGACGAGTCGGACTTCAACGGCGTGCTCGCCGCGCTGCTCGAGGCCGAGATCAACATCCACTATATCTACAGTTTCATGAAGCGTCCCGAGGGCCGCTGCGCGCTGGCGATGAACGTCGAGGATCAGGACGTCGCCGCGCAGGCGCTCGTCCGCCGCAATTTCCGCGTGCTCACGCAGAGCGACATCGCGCGGTGATATGGAAAGTAGGGCGGGTCTCCGACCCGCCCTTTCGCGCCGCAAGTATTCGAACCGAGAGCGGGTCAAAGACCCGCCCTACTTGGTCACGACTGCTTTGCCCCGAAATTGACCGGCAGCGCGTAAAACGAAAACGGCCCCGTCATCCCCTCGATCTCCGAGACGCCGCAGCGGGTGCAGCGGCCTTCGAGCCCGAGCGACTCCATCGCGGCCTCGCTCAGCATCGCGAGCGCGCCAAAGGTCTTCGCCAGCTTCTCGCTGCGGAAAACGAAATTCACCGCCTGCCCCGTCAGCTCCTCCCCGCGATCGCTGTGCGTGAAAAGAATCGTCCCGTGGTGCACGACGACGCGGAAGACCAGCGGGCTCTCCGGCCGCCACGCTTCGATCGCGCGCAGCGAGTCGAGCACGCTGGCGGGCGTGGAGGTCTCGGAAGTCCAGTAGGCAAAAATCGCGTCGCCGAGATAGCCGTTGATGTGCCCGTGATTTCGCTCGATGAGCGGGCGCACGCCGGTGATCCAAGCCTGCATCTGCCGGAGCGCGACCTCGCTGCCGAGCCGGTCGTTGAGATTGGTGAACCCGACGACATCGACTAGGAGCAGCCAGCACGCCCGCTCGCGCACCTGATCGAGGCGCGCGGTCGTGGCAAAATCCGGCGCGACCGCGGGCGGCTCGATCTTTCGGGTGCAGCGAAAGCGCACCACGACATCGCCCAAACAAATCTCGTCGCCATCGCGCAGCAGCACCGGCCGCGTGACGGCGGCGCGGTTGACGAACGTGCCGTTGCGGCTCCGCAGATCGCTCAACGTATAGCCGCCGCCCTCGGCGACAATCAGCGCGTGCCGCCGCGAGAGCGCCGCCTCGTCGAGCACGAGATCGTTGTCCGGCTGCCGCCCGATGGCGCAGCGCGCGGTGAGCCAGAGCGTGCGCCCGTTGGGCAACTCAAGCCAGGAGCCGGGGAGGGTGGGAATATCGGACGAAGACAAGCGGAGGAGAAGTCGCAGGCGTGTGTGTGAAAACGGCCGGTGCGAGGCAACTCGCAAGTGCGCGTGCGCTCCGGCGTGGGCGCATCTCACTTTTCTTGCAGCGGCCGGCACCGGGCGTAGCGCGGTCAGCCTGACCGCGTTTTCTGACCCAGCACGGGCCGGCTGCCCGTGCTACGTTACGGCGTGTTTCCTGATTCACTGAGGCGTAAAGAAACTGAGATGCGCCCTCCTAGAGGTTGTTTGCGCGCCTTATTCGTCTGCGTCCGGGCCTTCGACGATCAGGCGGATGGCGTCGAGCCGCAGGCGGGCCTGCGAGATCGCGGCGCGGGTGTGGTCGAGTTGTTCGCGCGCGAGGACGATTTCCTCGGGGCGGATGTGGTCGTTGATTTTTTGGAGATCGACGAGGCGCTGGAGTTCGGCGGTGAGGGCGGACGTGGCCTTGGCGAGCGCGGCGGTCTTGAGCGCGTGCGAGTGGATGTCGGCGTGCTCGGTGGCGGACTTGAGCATGGTTTTCAAAACTGCGGCGTCGAAGCCGGGGCGCTCGAGGAAACGCTGGATCACGCCCTCCTCGAAATCGGCGGCGATTTCGGTGGCGCTGCGTTCCGCCGTGAAATCTTCGCCGCGTAGATCGACGAGCACGCGCACAGGCGTGGGCGCGAGGAACCGATCCACGTGCCAGCGCGAGTCGGCGACGGTTTCCAAGACGAAAACTGCCTCAAGCAGCAGATTCGGTTCATCGGCCTCGATCCGGCCGAAGGCGGTCGTGCCGGATTTCGAGTCGATGAGGAGATCGATCGCGTCCTGCACGAGCGCGTGATCGGCGGAGAGGAAGCGGATGTCTTCGCGCACGATGGCGCGGGCGCGCTTGAACGTCGCGAGCATGCCGTCGGCGGGAATCGACGGGAACCCTTCGATGTAGGCGTGGCTGGGATCGAGGAAGACATCGCCTGCCTCGTGCTCCTTCACGCGCACGCCGAAGTGATCGAGCAGCTCGAAGAGAAAAGCGGGCAAAAAGGGATCGGCGTCGGCGGCCTGCACGCCGGCGATGACGCGTGCGGCCACGGCGGGGTTGAAGGAGTTGAGTTCGAGCAGGCGGTCGCGGCCGGCCTTCATGCGCGCCGAAAGTTTTTCGCGGAACGCGACGGTTTCGGCGACGAGCGCGTCGAGTTGTTTGCGACCGTGGTGTGCGTCACCGGCCACGTAGGCGGGTGCGAGGGCGAGGAGGCGCTCCTTGAATTTGTCCGTGTAGTCGTTGCCGCTGTGGAGCGGGGTCTCGAAGGCATCCAGCCCGCGGTGATACCATTCGACGATGCACTCCTCGGCGCTGCCCGCAAGGTAGGGCACGTGCACGCGAATCGTCTGACTCTGCCCGATGCGATCGAGCCGGCCGATGCGCTGCTCGATCAGGCCGGGATTGAGCGGCAGATCGAAAAGCACGAGGTGGTGGGCGAACTGGAAGTTGCGGCCCTCGCTGCCGATCTCGGAGCAGAGGAGGAGTTGCGCGCCGTCGGGCTCGGCAAACCACGCGGCCTGGCGATCGCGTTGCACGAGCGGCAGGCCCTCGTGAAACACGCCGACCTTGAACGCCGCCTTCTCCTTCAGCGCCGCCTCGATCGCAGCGACCTTGCGCTGCGATTTGCAGATGAGGAGAAGTTTTCGCGCGCGATCCTCGAGGAGAAACGCGACGAGCCAGTCGAGCCGCGGGTCGTCCTTGAACGCGTAGCGAATGCCGGCGTCGGCGCCGGTCTCCTCCGCCAGCAGCTCGCGGGCGATGCGGGCGAGGAGCGTGAGGTTGTTGGCGGCGTCGAGCGGGGCGGGGCAAAATTTACGTGCGGGAAATCCCGCCATCGCGGCGCGGGTGTTGCGGAAGACGACGCGCCCGGTGCCATGCTGGTCGAGCAGTGTCGCGAGCAACGCCTCGCGCGCGCCCGGCCGGCCCTGCGCCAGCGCGTCGAGATGCTGTGCGAGCCGCGTGGGATCGCGGGTGAAGATTTTTTTCAGCGTCGCGTGATCTTTCGCGAGCAGGGTTTTTCCCTCGACAATTTTCTCGGCGACACCGGCGACGCCGCCGAAATTTTCCGACTCCGCCACGAAGCGGTCAAAGTCGTCATAGCGCGCGCGGTCGAGGAGCCGGAGGCGCGCGAAGTGGCCAGCGAGCCCGAGCTGCGTTGGCGTGGCGGTGAGCAGGAGCAGGCCGGGGCAGCGCGCCGCGAGCTGCTCCACGAGCGCGTATTCCGCGCTGATCCGATCCGGCGCCCACACGAGGTGGTGCGCCTCGTCGACGACGACGATATCCCAACCCGCGGCGAGCGCCTGGTCGCGACGCGTTTCGCTGCCGGCGAGAAACGTCACGCTCGCGAGCGCGAGCTGCGCGGCGAGAAACGGATTCTGACCGGGATCGCTGTTTTCGCAGGCGAGGCAGCGCGGTTCGTCGTAGATGCTGAACCAGAGGTTGAACCGCCGCAGCAGCTCGACGAACCACTGGTGCGTGAGCGACTCGGGCACGAGGATGAGCACGCGCCGCGCGCGGCCGACCGAGAGTAGTCGTTGCACAATGAGGCAGGCCTCGATCGTTTTACCGAGGCCGACCTCGTCGGCGAGCAGCACGCGCGGAATCTGGCGCGCGGCGACCTCGTGGAGAATATAGAACTGGTGCGGGATCAGTTCGAGCCGCCCGCCGAGAAAGCCGCGCACCTCCGACTGGCGAAACCGCGCCTGCGCCTGCAACGCACGAAAGCGCAGGTCGAAAACCTCGCCGGGATCGGTCTGCGCGGCGAGCAGGCGCTCGGGCGGCAGGCCCACGCTCGTGCCATCGGCGATCATATCCTCACGCACGCGCCGGCCCGCCCCGACGTAGGTGAGCAGACCGGATTTTTCCTCGACGCTTTCGATTGTGAGCGTGGTGCCGTCGCGCGTGGCGACGGTCTCGCCGGAGCGAAACTGCACGCGTTTCAGCACCGCGGTGTCGAGGGCGTAGAGGCGTTTTTCCCCCGTGCCCGGAAAATCGATCGCGATGCGGCGCGCGGCGGCATCGACGGATGCGACCACGCCGAGCCCCAGCTCGGGCTCGCGCTCGCTCATACAACGTTGTCCGACGACGCCAAGTGACATGCCGCGATGAGACGCGCTGCGCGCCGCGTGACAAGGGGCGAGTGCGGGCGACTCACAGGGTGTAACAGGAAGTGAGGTCAACGTTGGGAGTGGCACGGGCATCTTGCCCGTGGTTTTCAGCCCACGGGCGGGACGCCCGTGCCACCGCAGGCACC
>JANXSC010000136.1 GCA_025352845.1 Opitutaceae bacterium | reverse complement strand
CGCCCTTCATCTTGGCGACGCCGTCGATCGGGTCGTCCGTGAGCGTGGTCAGGCGGTAGTTGTTGATGTCGAAGGGATCAATCGTCACGCCGCCGGCATTGGTCGCCGCGTAGGTTAGCTTATCCGGATTGTTGACGTTGTCCGCGCGGAGGTTGGACACGCCGACCAAGCGGGTGCCAATGTTGGCGAAGTGGCCCCGACCGAGAATGCGATATCAGGTGCGGGACTCGGCGGCATGGGCGCCAGCCTCCACCGCCCAGGTCGACCCATCATAAACGTAGCGGACATTGCCGGCGTTGGTGTTGCCATATTTGTCACGGAAGGAAGTGCCCTGGGTGATGCGGCCGCGGTTGCCGAAGGGGTCGGTGGCGCTGAAGGTGCCGGTCGCGGACTGCGCGAAGGTCGGCCCGAAGCTGAGCACCGTGCCGCCGACCGCCGCGGTGGTGGCGGTGGTGCCGATATCGAAATTCAGGTTTCGATTGCCAAAGAAGGAGTGATAAAAGCTGTCCTGGACCATCACGGAAACCCGTTGGGTATCGCTGATGCGCCAGTCGCCCTTGATGCTGCCCGACTGGCGGTCCGTGAACTTCGGGCCGTCTTGGAGCTGCCACTGCTGCATGAGAGGGTTATCAATCGTGGCGCCGCCCTGCTGGTAGTTGTTCGTCGTCTGCCAGCGGTGTTGCTCGTTGAACTGGCTGGAGGAGAGGCCCGTGATGACGAGGCCGAAGTTCTTGTTGACCGGCAGCGTGTAATCAAAATCGAAGCCCGGCAGGATCTTGTAGCTGCTCTCGTTGCGGGGACCGGGGGTCTTTCCGAACTGGGTGTCCTCGTTGTTCAGGCTGAGGTAGGCGCGGTAGTTGAACTGGGCGCCCTTGCGCTCGAGGGAGCTCTTGCTGACAAGGTTCACGTTGCCGCCGATGCCGTTGGCCGGCATGTCGGGGGTCGGCACCTTCAGCACCTCGACGCGCGCGGCGTTGTTGATCGAAGCCTGCTCGAACTCGAACTGACGGCCGGCCGCCCCCGAGTTGGAACTCGTGATGGGCATGCCGTCGAGGTAGACATTGGTGAAATTGGAGGCGAAGCCGCGCACGGAAACCGTGCGGACATCCGCGGCCACATAGTCAACGGAAACACCCGGCAGGAACTTAAGGAACTCGCCGACGTTACCCTCGGTGACGTCGCCGAACGCATCCGACGCCATGACCACCTTGAGGCCCTTGGCGTAGCGCTGCTCGTTGGTCGCGATCGCATTGCCCTCGAACTCGCGGTTGGCGGACACCGTGAACGTGTCGAGTTTGACCGTCTTGTCGTCGCCGTAGCGCGCCGCACTGGTGAGCTCAAAGTCATGGCTGGAGGACGCTCCAGCGGTCACGGTGACGGACGCGGTCTCGGCATCGAGGCCGGTGGAGACCACGTGGAGTCTTACGTCGCCCGCCGGAACACCGCTCAGGTGATACTCGCCGTATTCGTCGGTCAGGGTCTCAAGCGTGGTGCCCTCGACGGTCACGACGGCGTTGCCGACGTATTTGCTGTTACCGACGTTCAGGACGCGGCCGCTGATGCTGCCGGTGCCAGACTGGGCGTGTGCGGCCGGCAGGGCCAGGCCCGTGACGAGCGCCAGGGCGCAGAGCAAACGGGCGCCGGTGCGGCCGTTGAGGGTGGAGGCAACAATCTGGCGCGACAGGGCGGTCAGGCGTTGCCAGCGGATGGTGGTGTTTTCCATGGCTGGTGGGGGTTAGGGTCAGGGTTAAAGACAAGAACCACGCTGGCGCTCAGCGGCCAGGGGGAGTGGGGTGATCAGAAATGGGATTATCCACTAATGAACGAGAAGTTCATTCATGAATTTTTCCGGGGACGGTGCAATCAAAAATTGCAGCCAGACAGGGTCATAACGGTAACAGGGTTGGGGTTAGTCTCATCCCGGGATAAGGCTCCCCCGTCCCGCATCAAGCGTATAGTTTATGATTATTAGTCAGGGTGCCCCACGGGCAAAAAAGGGCCCGCCGAAGCGGGCCCTCGGATGACCGGCCGCGCCGGGGTTACCAGACGCCGCGGACGCCCAGTTCGTAGATCGG
>JANXSC010000126.1 GCA_025352845.1 Opitutaceae bacterium | reverse complement strand
ACACCGTGTCGCGATCGCCGATGTCGCCCTTGATCTGGCGCACGCGCGGGTCGCCGGCCGGCCGGTGAAACGCCGCGTCGAGCAGCACGATTTCGCGAATCTCCTCCGGCTTGCCCCACGGCCCGGTGAGTTCCCCGCGCTGGAGAAGTTTCTGACAAAGCTGCGAGCCGAGGAAGCCGCCGCCGCCGGTGATGATGACTTTCATGAGAGATACTGGAAATTTATTGGGCGCAAAAGATCGAAGCGCCGCGGCGCTAGTCCGCGATCCCGGCGATTTCCAGCAGCGCGAGAAACGCGCGCTGGGTGCCGAGGTGGCTGGCCTTGGAATCGAACTGCTCGTCGAGTGCGTGATTGCCCGTGCCATCGCCGCCCGAGCGCAGCGTGACCGCGGGAATGCCGAGGCTGATCGGAATATTGGAGTCGGTGCTGCTGGCATCGAACCTCGAAGCGATGCCGAGCGCCGCATCAGCGCGGCGCACAGCTTGGAGAATCGGGGCATCATCCGCGACTCGGCCCGTCGGCCGCCGACCCACGGATTCAATCTTCGCGGTGACGGGCGTGCGGCTGTTGGTCACGCGCGCGAGCGGATTGCGGGCGCGCGCGGCCCAGAATTCGTTTTCCTCTTTCAACGCCGCTGCCACCGCCGCGCGAAACGCCGCGTCGATTTTTTCGAGCTCGGTCGCACTCACCGAGCGCATATCAACCTCCATCGTCGCCGTGCGCGCGATCGAGTTGACCGAGGTGCCGCCGCCAATCATGCCGACGTTGAACGTCGTCTTCGGCGAATCGGGCGCCTCGAGGCGCGAGATTTTTTCCACGGCGCGGCCGAGCGCGTGGATGGGATTCACGAGCCCGAACTGGCCGTAACTGTGGCCGCCCGCCGCCTCGAACGTCACCCGATAGCGGTTGCTGCCCACGGCGCCGCTGGCCGCACCGAGCCCCGTGCCATCGAGGGAAATAAAATGCGTGATCTGGCCCTTGAGTTCTTTCTCGAAGAGATGCCGCACGCCGCGCAAATCGCCGAGGCCCTCCTCGCCGACCGTGGCGACGAAGACCACCGTGCCCACGGTCGCGAACTTTCCATCCTGCAGCGCGCGAATCACCGCGAGCATCCCGGCGAGCCCGCGGCAGTCGTCCGCGATGCCCGGCGCTTTCAGGATCGTGCCGTGCCGCTTCACGCGCGTGTCGGTGCCGGCGGGAAACACCGTGTCGAGGTGCGAGGAGAAGACGAGGCGGGTCGCCGGATTGCGGCCCGGTCGTTCGCCGAGGACGTTGCCCTCGGCATCGACGCGCACGTTGAGCAGGCCGAGCTCGATGAATTTTTTCCGGAAATATTCCCCGCGGACCTTCTCCTCGAACGGCGGCGCCGGTATCTCGCAGATCCGCGCCTGCTCGTTGAGCGTCTCCGGCTCGGCGCGCTCAAGCGCGGCGAGGGAGGCGCGCACTGCCGGACGCTCGGCGAGGGAGGCCGGGGCCGCCAGTGCGACAAGCGAACCGGCGAGAAACAACACGGGGCGAAGCAGCGAGGAATTCATGCAGAGCGAGGAATTCCCGAAGCGTGAACCCCGCACCCGCCCCGCCGCAAGCGCCGCTTGACTGCGCCGCCAGCGCGCGCGGAATGGTGTCGCGAGCACCCCTCTCGCCGTCCCCGACCCCGCCATGCACTTCCGATTCTTCGTTTTTCGTCCCAGCCTCGCGCTCGTCTTTTCGCTGGGTGGTTTCGTTGCTGTTTCCGCCCAGTCCACCGCAACCAAGCCCGCGCCCGCCACCGACGAGGCGGTGAAGCTCTCTGTCTTCGAAGTCACCGCCGGCTCCGACCGCGGCTACGCCGCCTCGACCGCGATGTCCGGCACGCGCACCAACGAGAAACTCGAGAACCTCCCCAACTCGATCTCCGTGCTCAACGCGGAGTTCATGGCCGACCTCGGCATCACGGATTTTTTCCAGGCCGTCGAGTTCGCCGTCGGCGCGGACAACGTCTACAACGACAACATGCAAGTCGGTGCCGTCGTCGGCGCGCGCTCGGGCAACCAGATCAATTTCCGCGGCCTGCCGTCGGTGCGCCAGTTGAAGGATGGCTTTCCCACCTACACGCCGCAGGACACGTTCAACACCGACCGCATTGAAATCTCGCGCGGCCCCGGCGGCATCGCCTACGGCGACACCGACGCCACCGGCGTCATCAACATCTCCACCAAGCGCGCCCGGTTCCGCAGCGGCCAAGAGGTGCAGGCGCGCTTCGACGACCGCGGCTCGCAGCGTTTTTCCGCCGACCTCGGCCGCGTGCTGATCGACAAGAAGCTCGCGCTGCGCGTCAACCTCCTCGATTCCGATCTCAAGGGCTGGCACGATAACACCGCGCGCGTCTTCCGCGCCGCCGCCGGCGCGCTGCGCTTCCAGCCCTTCGTCAACGATCGCACCGTCGTCGACGTCACCTACGAAAACGGCCGGCACACGGGCTACATCAGCCACACTGCGCTCAACAACCAGATGGCCGCCTACGTCCGTGGCAGCGGCACTGTCGCGCGCGACGCCAATCCCGCGCTCGCCGGCGTCCAGAACAACGGCATCGGCATGAGCCGGCTCGCGGCGCCGCGCACCGCCACCGCCGATATCCACGCGATGACGCTCATCGGCGGCCTGCTCTACAATCTCCAGACGCAAGGGACGACCGACTCCTTTCCCGTTTACCGTTTCTCCACCGTGATTCAGGGCGCCAACGCCACCAGCGCCACCGATCCGCAGAATCCCGGCCGCATCCCCATCGTGCCGATCCCGGTCTCGCTGTTTCCGCTCGCGCAGGACTGGGCCGGCCCCGACGCGCGCGTGCGCTACGGCTACGATGTCGCCAACCTCTCCGTGCAGCAGCGCGTGTCGCGCTCGTTCAACGTCTGGCTCGCCTACAACCGCCAGCGCGAGACCACCGAGCAAAATCTCACCCGCAATGGCAATGTCGTGGGAGCCAATGTCCGCGCCGTGTTCATCGACGTGAACCCTCGGCTGCCCGACCCCGCGTTCCCCGGCGATCCCACGCGCACAATCGCCAACCCGAATTTCGAGCAGCTCTTCATCGCCGGCACGCCCACGCGGCGGCGTGAGTTGCACGACATCGGCTCGGGCCGGCTAATGGGAGTTTACAGCCTTGAGCTCGGCCGCACGTCGCACCGCTTCATCCTCAGCGCCAACCACCGCGATGAAATCTACCGGATTCAAAACCTGAACTTCGGCCTCACCAAGGCGGAGATCGATCGCCGCGGCTTCACCGGCGTGAGCGCGCGCTTCTCCAGTAACGTCGTCACGCCCTGGTATTATTTCAAGGACGGCAACGGCGGGAAGCTCCGCCTTCCGCAGCAGCCGGGCGTGCTGGACTACTTCGTCAACGGCTCCGGCGGCCTCCAATTCTTCGATCAGTCGCTCAGCTCGGGCATCTTCCAGCACCTCGGCACGTTTTTCTCCGGCAAGTTGCGCACGAGCGTCGGCGTGAGCCGCGACCACTGGCGGCAGGCGCGCAACCTGCCCACGGTCGCGTTCGGCGATTATCAGGAGTGGCGCTTCGTCGACGCCCGCGGCAACCCGCTCGACTCCGATTCGACGCACCTCCCCACCGCGCCCAGCGCCGACAATTGGCGCACGAATACCTCCTACGGCGCCGTCTATCATCTCACCAACTGGGTCTCACTCACGGCCTCGTATCAGGAGAGCGCACTCTTCACCGACAACGTCGGCACCGATCTCTTCGGCGTGCCGCGCCGGCCCACCGCCGGCTCCGGCGTGGATCTGGGCCTGCGTTTCACGCTGCTCGACGGCGGCCTCCAAGCCTCGCTGATCGGCTACCGCAACACCGCCGAAAACAACCGCACGACGATCGGCACCGCCGTGCGCGACGAGGTCAATGCCGCGCTCGATCTCGGCCGCGCCACGGCCTCGCCCGAGACCATCCTCGGCCTCGATGATTCGAACGACCGCGTCACGCGCGGCGTCGAGCTCGAACTCACCGCCAACCTCGGCCGCTCCTGGACCTCGCGGCTTGGTTTCTCCATGTCGGAAAATCAGCGCGCCTCGTCCGTCCCGCAATTCCGCACCAAGCTCGCGCTCGCCGAGGCGCATCTGCGCACGCAGGGCAAGACCGCGGGCGACATCCAGACGCTGCTCGCCGCCAGCCACGATTACCTGACGGCCCAGGACGATGAAGACAAGCAGCCGCGCCAATACCGCGCGAGCCTCGTCACCCGCTACGAGTTTCGCGACGGTCGGCTCAAGGGCGCGAGCGTCGGCGCCGCCGCACGCTGGGTCCACGGCCGCACGCGCGATCCCGGCGGCCTCTTCATCAGCGGGCAGCTCGTCGTGCCGGAGTGCCTCAACGCCGATGAATTTGTCGTGAGCCCCTTCTTCAAATACTCGACTCGCTTCGGCCGCGTGCGCTGGACCGGCCAGCTCAACGTCGACAACGCCTTCAACAACGTCACCAATCAGGGCCGCATCGCGCGCTACCCGCGCTACACCGACCCGCGCCTCGTCACGCTCACGAATACCTTTTCTTTCTAACCCTCTCCCGCGGTCCTTTCGCCCATGAAGCCATCCTTGTTCCGCGTCGCGTTTTTGTTCCTCGCAACGCTGGCGTCACTTTCGTCCCTGCCCGCACTCCGCGCCGCCACGCTCACCCGGCCCAACATCCTCTTCATCTTCTCCGACGACGAGTCCTACAAGACGCTCGGCTGTTACGGCGCCGGGCCCTCGTGGGTGAAAACGCCGAACATCGACCGTCTCGCCGCGCGCGGCGTGCGGTTCGAGCGCAGCTACCTCGGCGCGTGGTGCATGCCATCGCGCGCGGCGCTGCTCACCGGCCGGCTCCAGCACGGCGTCGAGAGCATGACGATGCAGGGCACCTACCCCGGGAGCCGTTACGATCCCGCGCAGTGTCCGTTCGTGCCCGCGCAATTTCGGAAACAAGGCTACCACACCGCGCAGATTGGAAAATGGCACACCGGCACCGACACCGGCTTTGGCCGCGATTGGGATTACCAGATCGTGTGGAACCGCCCGGGCCGCCCCGACAACGCCGGAAATTATTACACCGATCAAATCCTCACCTTCAACGGCGTCGATCGCCTCACCCCGGGCTACTCCACCGACAACTACACCAACTGGGCGGTCGACTACGTGAACGGCGCGAACCGCGATCCCGCCAAGCCGTGGTATCTCTGGCTCTGCTATGGCGCGATCCACGGCCCCACCACACCCGCCGAACGCCATCGCGGCACGCTCGCCGGCAAACGCGCGCCCGTCCCCGCCGACATCGTCGGCCCCTGGCCGGACAAACCGGCCTATCTGGAAAAAACCAAAGCGTGGACGCGCCGCGCCGACGGGGTCCCCGTCATGGCCGACAAGAACCGCAAAGCCGGAAACTACGACTCACTCATGCCCGGCAAGACCTACGACGAGTGGATTCAGCAAGTGAACGAGTGCATGGCCGCCGTCGATGAAGGCGTGGGCCGCGTGCTCGCCGCACTGGAATCGTCGGGTCAGTTAAACAACACTCTCGTCGTCTTCGCCGCCGATCAGGGCTACGGCCTCGGCGAGCACGGCTTCAACCAAAAGGTCGCGCCTTACGACGCCACGATTTCCTCGCCCCTGATCATCTCGTGGCCCGGCCACATCCCGCAGGGCAAGGTGACCAAGCATCCCGTCAACGCCCCCGATCTCGTCGATCTGTTCTGCCGCACCGCCGGCGTGACGATTCCGTGGGAGATGCACGGCCGCGACATCCGCCCTCTCCTCGCCGATCCGACGACGACTGCATGGAATTCGCCGATGCTGATGACGCACACCGCGCGCAACTACGGCGCCGAGACCGCCGAGATTCCCACCGACGAGCGCCTCACCAACACCAGCGGCGTGCCATGGTATGCCCTGCTGCGCGACGGCAAATACAAATACATCCGCAACCTCGTCGTGGGGGAAACCGAGGAACTCTACGACCTCGACGCCGACCCGGAGGAACTCACCAACCTCGCCGTCCGCCCCGTCGAAGCCGCCCGTCTCCGCGACCTCCGCGCCAAAACCATCGCCGAACTCCGCCGCACCGAGGCACCCTTCGTCGACCGAATGCCTCTGACGAAGGCCGAACTCGTGCAGCGGCGGTAGCGGCGTTCGGAAGTGCGACTGGCCGAGGCTTACAGGATCAAAAGGTTTTTGCTCGTCGCACCCAGCACTGCGCTGCTCGGAAGTCCCTGATCGAAGGTCACGAGCCGCGCCTTTCGCGCAACTGCCAGCCCCAGCAAATAGGCATCAGTCAGGAATCGCGGATGCGGCACCCGCGTGAGGTCGAATCGCTTCGCATCAGTGAGCGAGACGTCATCCTCCCAGAATTCGTGGTCCGCCGCCGCCGTCGCCTGGCGCAAGCGCCGCGCGATTTCCGGAATCGGCAGGCTGGCGGGATAGGCCGGCTGCGAAAAAATCCGGATGCACCCGTTTTGTGTGAGTGGGCACGTCGCCCATCCGAGTCGTCGATTCTGAATCAGCCACGCCTGCGCGCTGGCGTGGTGGACGTGCGCCGCGTCGAACAGCGCG
>JANXSC010000101.1 GCA_025352845.1 Opitutaceae bacterium | reverse complement strand
GCTAGTCGTAGGTGTTCATCGCGAAGATCGGATCATCGGTGCGTGCGAAGGCGAGGTCCATCTGCCACAGCGCGCCGTCGCGCGGGCGGCGCATCGGATCGGCGAGGTCGAGGCAGCGGAAACCGCGGGTCTCAAGCCACGCGCAGAGCTCGTGGAAGCGCAGGCAGGCGGGCGTGAGCTGAAAATTGTAGGCCTCGATCACCAACAGCGTGGCGGACGCGAGCGTGTGCATCGCGCCGGCGAGGACGGCGAGTTCGTGGCCGTGGGTGTCGAGTTTGATCCCAAACGGTCCGCTGAGTCCGCGCGCGGCGACGGCGCGATCGATGGTCTCGACGGGCACGGTCCGCACGTGGGTCGCGCCGGGTGCGGCGACGCCGCTGCCGTCGAGATGGGGATCGATGGCGAACGCGATTTCGCCGGCCGCCGCGCCTGCGGCGGCGGCGATGTGAGCGAAACCGTGGCGTGACTTCAGTGCGGCGAGCGCGGGCTGCTGTTCGGCGAGCGGCTCGAAGAGTAGAAAATGCGACGCTGGAAAATGTCGCTGCGCCCGCAGCGACCAGATGCCGTCCGAGGCCCCGACATCAATCCAGGTCGCGACACGCACGCCGCGCGCAGCGGCGCGGGCGAGCAGGCCGTCCATCTCAAACGCGCGGTCGCGACGCGCGAGGTGCAGCCCGAGCGGGTGAAGCATGCGATTGGCCCCGCGGCGGAGGCGTTGTTTCCACGATTCAGCCATGAGCGGGGGAGGTTTGCCGGACGATTTTTTTGCGGAGCCAGCGGACGACCGACAGCGCGTCCCAGCCCAGGCAGCGCCACGCGGAAAAATGCCGATGCCGCACCGCGATTTCCTCGCGGTAGCCGCGCCAGCCGCCGCGATCGCTGAGGCCGCCGGCGCCGCAGATCGCGACGCGCAGCGGGAGCGGCTGAAAGCGCACGCCGCGCGCGCGGAGGCGGGCGTTGAAATCGTAGTCGCCCATCACGGCGAGCGTGGTGTCGAAGTGGCCGTGCTCGGCGAAGAGGCTGCGCCGGTAGAACGCGGCCTGATGGTGGATGAAGTTTCGCGCGACGGGATTGGCTTCGCGGCGAAAACGATAGATGCGCCCATCGCCATACTCGGCCTCTGCGCCCGCGACACCGATGCCGGTTTCCGTGGCGCGCAGCCAGCTCGCGGTTTCGGCCAGCACGCTGTCGCTCGCGAGTCGGTCGTCGGCCCCGAGGAACAGCAGCCACTCGCCGCGTGCGGCGGTCACGCCTTTGTTCATCGCCTCATATACGCCGCCGTCCGGTTCGGCGATCAGCGTGGCGATTCGGGCGCGTTGCGCTTCGAGCCATGCGCGCGTGCCGTCGGTCGAACCGCCGTCGACGACGATGAGTTCGGCCGAGGCGTCGTGCTGGCTCCACACGCTGGCGAGCGCGGCGTGCAGGTGCGGTCCGGGATTTTTGCAGACGACGATAACGCTGATGGGCGGCGCGTGGGACATTGCGTTTCAAAAAAGCATTTCGCACGGTCGGGGCGTGTCCACGCCGGAGTTGCCACTCTCCTGATGATACTTGCGCGGTGGCCGCCGGGGAGGATCGCGCAGCCGCGGTGTAGGTTGGCCATGCGCCTCAGTCTTGCTCCGTGGCATCGTGACGGCTTGATGAGGGCGTGCTCTACGAATGGTCACTGACGAATGCCGAATCGCTCTGTCGCCGCGCAGGGTCATGGCTTGGCCGCTCGTGGACATACGCTCGACTCGCCGCGGTTTGTTTCATCGTGTGCGTCTTCGTCCGCTGGCCGAAATACGAACGAATCCCCTCTGCTCATCCGGTGTGGTTTGTGGAGGTGCTCGACTGGCAGACACACCATCCGTTTCGCTCGCTGCCGCTCGATCAAATGATTCCGGCCGAGCATCGGTTGGGCGGATTCGCCAGCCACCTCGACAAGCGTGAGATGCGGCAGCTCCTGCCATTGCTTGGCTACGTGACCGGTTTGCACTTCAAGATCTACGCCGTCGCGAACCATGTGGCAGGCCTCGTGTTTCTCGGCTTGCTCGCGTGGGTGGTGCGCCGACAAACCGATGACCCGGGTGTGGGCGCGCTCACCGCCGTGGCATACGCCCTCTGCTACGCCGGTGCGCATTTTTTCGAGGATTACTATCTTGGCGACGGCGTGGCCATCATGTTTCTGCTCGCGTCGATGGCCGTGCGCCAGCCACTCGCGATCGCGGCGTTCGTGGCGCTGGCGGGAATGGCCGACGAACGTGCAATCGTGGCCTCGGTATTGTCGTTCGCATTCTGGCAGATCGCGCGGTTCGGCGCCGCCAACCTGTCGTTCCAGACGATGCTTCGCCCTTCAGCGCAGGCTTGGGGCGCGGCGTGCGGGTGGATCGCTTTTCTTGGCTGGCGCGCGATTCTTGGCGGTGCGTTTGGCCTGACGACCGGGCAGACTGACATCGCGAACTGGCCAATCCTGCTCTATCACAGCCAGCGCTATCCTGGAAACGTGCTGGTGGTTTTCGGCTGGCTCGCGGGGGTGTTGGCGATCGCCGCGGCCATCGCGTGGTCCAACTATCCGCGGCGGGCGTTCTGGAGTCTTGCGGCCCTCTCTGTTGTGCCGCTGCTGCCGGCCATGCTGGTCTATGACTTCGAGCGAAGCCTGTCGTTCGGGTTTCCGCTTGTGATTCTCGCTTGCGGCATAGCGAATGAGAAGGAACCACGGTTGCTTCGCCTCGGGATTGTCAGCGCGGTCCTCGGAAATATTTTTCTGTCACACGTGCCAGACACCTTGATGCGGCTGGCGATTTATTGCCGACACTGGTTCTAGAGTCGCCGGCGCGTGGGACATTGCGTTTCAAAAAAGCATTTCGCACGGTCGGGGCGTGTCCACGCCGGAGTTGCCACTGCTCTCGATTGTCATCGTCGCTTACAAGTCGCGCGACGAGATCGGGCCATGCCTCGCCTCGCTGCCCCGCACGCTCGAGGGGCGCGCCGTCGAAATCACGGTCGTCGACAACTCGCCGACGGTCGAGGCCGGCGTCGGCGAAATCGCGCGGCGGGATTTTTC
>JANXSC010000085.1 GCA_025352845.1 Opitutaceae bacterium | reverse complement strand
TGAGATCGTAGCGTGTTGCCTGTGCGAGCGCATACTGTCCGCTGTCGCTCCGGATGAGTTCCGCGAGCGGCCACCGTGCGCGCGGCGACTTGCTTCCCTTGCTCGGCGGCTGCGTGAGCGTTCCGCCGCCCTGGTAGCCATTCACGGGAGTTTTCGGAGGCTTGCCGTCGGCGGTGTCGAGATCCGCGACCTGCACCAGCGTCGCGCTTTCGACAGCCCACTTGAGATCGAACGCGACCTCGACGGCTATCCAGCCGCGGCCGTCGCCGCCGACTTGCGGATCGGCGTCGAAAGTGAAGGCATTGCGCTGCACCGCATCGAGCGGCTTGCCGGTGGATGGATTGATGACTGGCAGGCCGTTCACCGTGCCGCGGCGAATGGCCACACCAGTGCCGCCGGCGAGCAGCGCGCAGCGGAAGGGATGAAGAAATGCGGTGAACTTTGGATCGATGCGGATCGTGGTGCCGTCGTCATTCGTGGAGAGTTGCACGCCGGGGCCGGCGATGAGACGGCACCCGCGCAGCCAGATTGCAAACAGGTTCCAGATGCGGATGGAGACGAACTGCCCCGCGCGAACGATGAGATGTTCGGGCCAGTTTCTCACGTTCAGTTGATCAACGTGCTCGCGCCGTAGAGCTGCGGTTTCCAGAGGCCGAGTTCATAGCTCTCAGTGACCTGTGCCGAGCTGCCGCGCTGATCGATGTCCGGCTCGGTGATAAGCCAGTTGCGTTCCTTCGATCCGGCAGGGAGTCTGAAGCGCGCGATGTTTGGCGGCGACTTGATGATGGTGCCGACCTTGCCGATGATCGCCGGGATTGTCTTGGAGGCGTACGTGATGCGGTAAACGATGCCGAACGAGACGAATCCCTTGATGAATGCGAGCGGGCTGCGCTGGCCGAGAGTCGGTCCGACCTTCAGTCCGCTTGGAGCGCCGGAGTCGGGCGCGTACTCGAGGAAGTATTCCTTGTCCGGATCCCAGCCGAAGTGGCGGACGAGCTTCTCGTAATCCTTGTGGTGCACGGCGGCCTCGTCGGCGCGGGTGCCCGAGATGTGGAACGTCTTCTGGTCGTCGGTAGGTTCAAACTTTCCTTCGGGTAATCCCTCATAGCGGAACTGCGCGACGTACATGCCGTCGCGCACATCGCCGTCCACATCCACACAAGGGATGCTCCACCCAGGATCAGGCGCGTAGAGGATGCTGCCCCACTTCGGATCAATGCGCTGGTTTGCGTTGCCAATCTTGTGGTGCCGCACCACGAGGCCGTGAAAGATGCCGAACTTGTCGGAACCGAACTTCTTCACGATGTAATCGGGAAAGCCTTCGCGCGGGCCTTTGCCCCGGATGATGACGCCAGTTCTCATGGGCAGTGCGTGCTGTCAGTGATCACGGTTTCCAGCGCGGGTTCTTCAGTCCGTCCTCGATGCGTGCGAGGATCCCATTCGCACGCTCCTGAAGCTTCCATGCCTGCTCCGCTGCCTTCGCTGCGCGTTCTTCGGAGTTGGAACTGCGCATCGCCACCGCATGGCCGCCGCCGACGGCACCGTTGCGGCTGTACGAGATCTTCGGAGATTCCTCTCGGGCGGCGTGCTTCGCCGCATCGCCAATCTCCTTGTTGATGTCGATCACGTTGCCCTTGATGTCCTCGGCACGCCCGGCATCGCCCGCTTTCAGCGCAGCCTGGTATTCCTTCGCGAGTGCGGTGCGGCGCTTCAGCAGCTCGGCAATCTTCTGTTCGTCGGTCATGCCATCGAGCGCGTTCTTCGCGAGCTTGTCGGCATTCGACTGCTGCTTTTGCCAGAGGCGATCCTGTTTGGCGGCGGCGGCATCCGCGGCCTTCGCGGCGTCCGCCTCGTTCTTTTTCTGCTGCTTGGCCGCGATCTCGGCGATGGCGTGCATGTTTTTCTGCACGGTCACGCGCTGCTGCATGAGCTGCAGTTGCTCGCCTTCGTTCGAGCGGCCCTTCGCCTTTTGCTCTTCGAGGAAGGCGTTTTGTTGGACGAGGGTGCCGGTCTTGTTCACGAGCCGGGCCATGCGATCCTCGTCGCTCTCGCCGAGGCGGGCGAGTTCGCCCATCTGCTTGCTCTCCTCGGCGTCGAGGGCGTTG
>JANXSC010000088.1 GCA_025352845.1 Opitutaceae bacterium | reverse complement strand
GCTGGCGATCTCGCCGATGAGGCGTTTCTCCTCCTCGGTGGCGACCGGTCCGCGCAGCGTCACCATGCCGTTGGCGGTGATGACTTTCACATTGCGGGCGTTCGTCGACATGCCCTTCCCGGCGAGAATCTCTTTGCGAATCCGCGCGGTGATTTCCACGTCGGCCTTGCTGTTGCCCTGATCGAGCGGCGTGAGCGTGTTACTGTTGCGGTCGCGGACATTCCGCGCCGTGTTGTCGGCTCCCGAACGCGACCGCGTGGTGGCACCCGGCAGCGAGCCCGATTCCGAATATTCGCTGGAACCCGATGACGTCATGAAATACGGCTCGGCCTGATAGGCGCGATAGACACTTTCCGTATAGGCGGCCTCGCCAAGGTTGGGCCATTGATTGGACTTGAAGTGCGGCGCTTTGCCCAGCGCTTCCTTCGAGACATCGAGTTCGAGGAAGTCGCGGCCTGAGTTGAGACGGAGCGCCGTCGGCGGCACCGCGCTCAATTCATCGCCCATGCCAAGAAACCCTCCGGAGGAAACGATCACCGCGACGACGCGGCCCGCCGGAAGATCCACCATTAGATTTTCCACTTTGCCGAGCTTCTCATCCTGCCGGTTCTTGACCGCCAGGCCCATGACCTTGCTCGCCCGCTGGACGTAGCTCACCCGTGACCACGATTTCGTGGAGTCGGTTTCACTCACCATGCGATCCTTCTCCTGCGTTCCATCCCGTGACCGGGCCGGCATCGCAGTCCGATCATCGCCGGACATGGCAACGGTGAAGTCGGGCTCCGCGCCATAGTGGCGATAGATTGCCATCACATGATCGGAGTCGGAGAACTCACTCCACTTCGACATTTCGAATTTCGGCGCGGCTTTCAGTTTCTCTTTGTCCGCATCCAAATGGACGACCTTGTTGGCGACATCGTGGTGGAGCGCGCCCGGCGGCACCGCATGGAGCGAGTCGCCCATGCCAACAAAGCCGCCCGTGGACAGGACGACGTAGACCACCCGGCCCGACTGCACATCGACGGCAAGGTCCTCCACTTTGCCGAGCTTTTCGTCCTGCAGGTTTTTGACCGTGAGCCCGATGATCTCGCTGGCCTTCGTCGCGCCACCCAGCATGCCCATCCGCGCCCCGCGGGTCATGGACGAGGACGATTGGTAGGCGTAGTCGGTCGCGGCTCGCACCGAGTCCGGCGCTTCCCGGACGACTTCGGGGCTGCGCACGGCGGCGGCGATTCTTACGTTCGTCGGCCGTTGAAAGCGCGGCGCTTCCTGGGCGAACGCCGCGCACGCCACGAGGGATGCGGCGGAGGTGGCGTAAATGATGCGATGTAGTTGTTTTTTCATAATATTCTTCTTGATTCGGGGTGATTAATTTTCCGGGAATGTTTTTCCGTTTTTCCTATCGTAACAGTCAGCGGGAACTTGGTGTGGTTCGCGGGGTGTTTACCTACTTGCGTGGCATCGGCGCGGGACGTCTGACATCGAGTTCAATCCGCCGCAGTTCCCTCGAGCTGAGCCTAATACGCCCGCTGCAGCTTTGTGGCGTGTGGTGGCCAGAAGCCGTCGGGCATGCCAGATCTAAACCAGGCGCTTCCACGGCGGATGTAAGACTGTCGGGGAAAAACTGCTTCCGCGCGGGCCGGCGCTCGGCTGCGCGCCTGGCGCCGTTCCGTTGCCGCGTTAGCGCCCGAGCATTTTGGCGATGATGAAGATCAGGACGGCGCCGCCGAAGCCGCCGCCGAAGAGAAGATAAACGAGGGAATAGCCGGCCGCCGCGATAGGAAGGACGAGATACATGATGAGTGTGGGTTGAGTGTTGAGGGGGAGATTAAATTCCGGGTGAGAGTGTGGTTAGATGGAGTCCATCTCTGCCTCGGCGCGCTTGCAGGCGCAGGCCACCCCGTGTTTGCCACCCATGGTGGCGGAGACCGCGCCGAGCACAAAGGCGGCAAAGGCGCAGAGCGAAAGGATGGACAGCGTGGTCGCGGTCTTCTCCGCTATTTCGCGAGCACGCAGCTCCAATTTCTCCTTCGCGGCCTGAAGGTCGGCATTCAATTTCTGATACGAGGCGCTCCAGCCCTCGACCATCTTGCGGGCGTCGGCCTCGGTCATGCCCTGGTTGTTCACCAGCAGCGTGACGACCGCCTGCTGATTGTCGGCCATCGCGGCCGGATCGGCGGTGAAGAGGCGCGTGACGGCGAAACTGAGTTCGCGTTTCGCGCGGATGGCATCGGCCGCGCCTTTGCCCCGCGCCACGTTGCTCAGGCCCTCGTCGATGAAACTGCCGAGCATTCCGTTGCTCCGCTCCAGCGAATTTTTCGCCATGTCCGTCGCGCCGCCCGCCGCCGCCGCCAGCGGTTTCCCGGCCATGGAAAGCCCGCCGCCCACGATCTTGCTCAAATCGCCGAGCGCCCAGCCGGCCCCCACCGTCGTCACGACGATCGCCGCGACGGTGGCGAGACACCAGACCATGAAACCGTGCAGGCAGCCGGCCTTCAGGCCCGCGCAGCCGGTGAAGCGGCCCGCGACCCAGCCGCCCGCCCAGAGCGAAACCACGGCCGCCAGACCCTGAATCACCGCCGCACCCGTCCCGAGATCGGCGATCGGGTTCTCGTCGGTGATCGGGTTGTAGATGGCAAGACCCAGCCCGGCGCCGAGCATCATCAGCACCACTTGCAGCGCGAGCGCGGCGACGGCACCCGCAAATATCGCACCCCAAAAGGGCGCGCGCCACCCGCAGCCGCACGTGACGGCGGTGGAGCGGAGGGAGGAAAAATCGGGGGGAAGCGCTGTATTCATATTTCGGAGTTCCGGTTTTATTTTTGAGCGAAGCGAGTGGCGGCGTCTCGGCCATCATGCCCGTTGCCATGGCTTCACACCATGGGTTATATCCCTACCGTTGCAGGGTTTCTCCCCCGAGTGATCCCACGCCCCCTGTTTAGCATGCAATTGGCGGGGAATCATTTTGGCGTGATCGCAAATTTGCGGCGCTCGCCCGGCCCGGGCGGTGTCGGATTTTTTTAGTCAGCGTTTCTCTTCAAGGGTGAATCAAAAGCCGAAATCGAAGTTTGTGTCGTCGCCCCGCTCCGCTTTCCGCTTCACCTGCTTTGCTTCATTCCCTCTAATAGCTACGGCGGAACCATGCCATATTTGTCTGAATTGCCGCAAACGTTCTTGCCCCTCGTGAATCCCGCCCCAAAAGACGTTACAGCAAACCGGTCGAAGCAAACGTCAGGACATCGCATCCGTCGCCAATGAATCTTTCAAAACCCATCACCGTCCTCCTCGCCGACGATCATGCCATGGTGCGCGAGGGCCTCCGCGCGTTGCTGGCGGTGGCCGGACCTTTTCAGATTGTCGGTGAGGCGTCCAATGGCCGTGAAGCCGTCGACCTGGTCCGGACGCTGCGACCCGCGGTCGTCTTGTTGGATATCGCCATGCCGCTGCTCAACGGGCTGGAAGCGACCCGGCAAATCCTCGCGACCAATCCCGCCGTCAGGGTGATCATCCTTTCCGCGCTCAGCGACGATGACCACATCGAAAGCCTGAGCGCCGCCGGCGCGGCGGGTTTCATCGAGAAACATTCCTCTGCCTCGATTGTGTCTCAGGCGATTCGGGACGTGGCCGCCGGCAAAACTTTTTTCAGCCCGGCCATCGTCCAGCGGCTGGGCCGCGACCTGGCCAAGCTGCGCGCACCGGATGGTTCGTTCCGACCGAACCCACGGCGGCTGACGTCCCGCGAGACCGAGGTGCTGCAACTCGTGGCCGAGGGTTTGGCGAATAAGCAGATCGCCGGGGAGCTCCGCATCAGCGTGAAGACGGTGGAGAAGCACCGGCAGCAGCTCATGAACAAGCTCAACATCCACGACACCGCCGGCCTCACCCGCCACGCGATTGCCACCGGCGTGATCGAGAGCAGGGTGCGGATCACGATCACCTGACAGGCCTGGGAAAAGGGCCGCTCATTGTGAGACCCACAGCAAGCCAATGAACTTCCCGTGATCGCGAGGGGTTGCAGCACAGTTTCTTGCCTTCGTAGGGGCGCTCCTTGCGCGCGCCCTCTTTCTGAAGGACCGCGCGCGGGCGAGCTGCGCCCCTACCAAGGGAGATTCCAGAACGAGGGTTGCAAGAACCTGAGATGCGCCCGGCAACGAAGAGAACGAAGAATGGTTTTTTGTCTCCGCGCCCTTCGTTGCCTTCTGTTCAAGCGATTGGAGATTGAGTTGGGTGGCGGCTCGCGGTGCCACCGGTGTTTTCAAAATGAATAAAATCAACCCTGCCGCCCCCGCGATTTCAGCCCCCGAACTCCGGCGGGAAAACCTCCGGCTGAAGGGCGACCTCCAGTCCCTCGCGCGCCGCTACCGGCACGATCTGCTCTCACCGGTCGGCAGCATCCAGATGGCCGCAGAGGTGCTCGCGCACCTGAAACCGGAGGACGCGGCGGAAATCCTGAACATGGTTGAAATCCTGAAGCAATCCGGCGGGGAGATTTCCCAACTGGTGGAGCGCGTGAGCTTCCTCCTGGCGGCGTCGGCCCAGCCGGCTCCTTCCATCGCAATCGACATGGCCCCGATCTTGGCGGAGGTGCTGCGCGAATTGGAGGAAAACATCGGCCGCGGCACCGCCCGCATCCAGTTGCCCGCGACGTGGCCCGAGGTGCGCGGCGTGGCCGCCTGGCTGCGGGTGATCTGGGGAAATCTGCTGAACAATGCCGTCCGCCATGGTGGTTCCGCCCCAAACATCGTCATTGCGTGGCAGGCCGATCCGCACGGCTTTCGCTTCAGCGTCACGGATGACGGCCCCGGCATGACGGGCGAAAAACAGATTGCGCTCTTCACGCCGTTCCACCGACTCCACGCCGTGCTCACCCCCGGCCTCGGCCTTTCCATCGTGGAACGCCTCGTCGCACTGCAGGGCGGCCGGTGTGGCCACGAACGTCCGGCCGAAGGCGGCGCGCGCTTTTATTTCACGCTCCCCACCGTCGCAGACCGCGCCCCGGACAGCCCGCCTCTGATATGATGCCCCCACCCGCCGCTTCCCGCACAAAGGTCGCCTCCCGCCTCTGCGCCGCCGTGGCGGCGGGCATCGGCGCGGTCGGCCTGACCGGCTGGATTTTCGACCTGCCGGCGCTGCAGCGCATTCACCCGGCGCTGGTGACGATGAAGGCCAACACGGCCATCGCGCTCATGCTCGCCGGAATTTCGCTGTGGCTATTGCAGGAGGAAAATACGGCGGGCGCGAAGCGATGGTTCGCGCAAGGCTGCGCGGCTCTCATCGCGCTGCTCGGGTTGTTCACGCTCGGCGAAATTCTTTTCGGCTGGGACCTGGGCATCGACCATTTTTTCTTTCACGAGTCGCTCGCCGCCGCCGGACAGTCGTTTCCCGGGCGGATGGGCGTCATGTCCGCGCTGGTGTTTTCTTTCCTCGGCTTGGCGTTGTTGCTCCTGGACACGAAAATCGTCGGGCGCTATTGGGCGGGCGTGTTCTCGTTCGGGGCGCTGGTCGCCACGACCGTCGTCTTCCTTTATTATTTTTACGGTATCGCCGCGGCCGTGCCGATCGCGAGATATCTGACCATCGCGCTGCACACCGTCGTGGCGTTCTACGGTTTGAGCGCGGGCCTACTTCTGGCACGTCCCCATCGGGGCGTGATGCCCACACTGACCGGTCAGTCCGCCAGCAGTGTGGTAGCGCGCCGCATGTTACCCGCCGCGTTGTTTATACCGGTCCTGCTGGGCTGGATCATGATGCTGGCGCGCGCTGCCGGCTTGATCGAAGCGGGTCTGGGCACGGCGATTTTCGTCGTGGCCATGATCCTTGTTTTTGGTGCCCTCGTCTTGGGCACGGTGCGCGCGATCGACCGGCAGGAAGCGCAGACCAAAACGGCGCAGCTCGCCCTGCACCGGAGCGAGG
>JANXSC010000056.1 GCA_025352845.1 Opitutaceae bacterium | reverse complement strand
GCCTTGAGGTTGAGGGCGGAGAGGACCATCGAGTCGTAACCTCCGCCGATTCCGGGGTAGCCGGCGGCGAGTTTGCCGCGGGCTTCAAGCGAGACCTTGAGCCAGAGGCGAGGGAGGTGCAGCACGCCGAGCGGGCCGGAGACGTTGCACGGAATCATGGGGACGTGGGACATAGCGATTTCGAGTTGGACCAGGGTTGTGCCGCTTGACGGGACGCGCGCGGGTGCCAAGCGGCGGAGGCGCCTGCGCGAAAGTGAGGGTGGGGAAAGGCGTGGGCGGGCGGACACGATTGGCCGGGCGGGGAGTGAAGAACGATTCGGCGTTTGTTTGCAAGCATCGCCATGAACTCGCCGAAATTTTTTGCGTCGCGGACGAAAGGGAGCGAGCGGGAGGCCGACGCGAGGAGTTGGCGCGCGCGGAATTTTTTGTCGCAACGGCCTGCAATTTCCCGGACGGTGCGACACTCTCCATCATGCGCATGCCCCTCATTCGCCTTTTGCTGCTTGGCAGCCTTGTTGCGGTCGAGGCCGGCGCGCGCGCCGCCACCGCCGCGTCGTCGGCTCAGTCGCGCCCACCTGCGGCGAGCCTGTCGAAACCGAACATCATCTTCCTCCTCGCCGACGATCTCGGCTACGGGGACATCGGGGCGTTTGGGCAAAAGAAAATCCGCACGCCCAATCTCGACCAGCTTGCGCGCGATGGCATGAAGTTCACGCAGCACTACTCCGGGCACAACGTCTGCGCGCCGTCGCGTTGCGCACTGATGACCGGGAAGCACCCCGGCCACGGCTACATCCGCAACAATCGCGGCGGCATGGGCGTCGGCAGCTCCACCGAGGGCCAGGAGCCCGTGCCGGCCGGCGAGCTGAAGCTGCCGCTCACGTTGAAAAAACTCGGCTACGCCACCGGCGGCTTCGGCAAATGGGGCCTCGGCGGCGTCGGCAGCACTGGCGACCCCAACGACCAGGGCATGGACCTTTTCTTCGGCTACAACGATCAGGCCGTCGCACACAACTTCTACCCGACCTCGCTCTGGCGAAACCGCGAGCGCGTGCCGCTGCGCAACGCCGCGTTCAGCGCGCACCAGAAACTTCCCGCCGGCGCCGACCCGAAAAATCCCGCGAGCTACACTAGCTTCACCGGCACCGACTACGCGCCCGATCTGATCAGCGAGGCCGCGCGAAAATTTCTCCGCGAGAACAAAGACCGCCCGTTCTTCCTCTATTACCCGACCACGGTCCCGCACCTCGCGCTGCAGGTGCCCGAGGACTCGCTCGCGGAATATGCGAACGCGTTTCCCGAGGAGCCCTACACCGGCGACCGCGGCTACCTTCCGCACCGCACGCCGCGCGCCGCCTACGCCGCGATGGTGACGCGCCTCGATCGCGAGATCGGGAAACTCCTCGCGCTCGTCGACCAATACGGCCTGCGCGAAAACACGATTGTCGTTTTCACCAGCGACAACGGCCCGCTCTACGACCGGCTCGGCGGCACCGACGCGGAATTTTTCAACAGCGCCGGCGGCCTGCGCGGCTTCAAGGGTGGCTATTACGAGGCCGGCTTCCGCGTCCCCTGTCTCGTGCGCTGGACGGGAAAAATCGCGCCCGGCACCGCGAGCGCGCGCGTGACGGGTTTCGAGGATTGGATGCCCACGCTGCTCGAACTCGCCGGTGCCAAAGATGCCGCGCCTGCCGGCATCGACGGCCTCAGCTTCGCGCCGACGCTCCTTGGTCGCGCGCAACCCGAGCGACCCTTTCTCTACCGCGAGTCGCAGGCCTACGGCGGCCAGCAATGCGTGCGCGTCGGCGATTGGAAAGCGTTTCGCAACAATCTCAATCCGCCTGCCGGCGCCGCAAAGAAAAAGCAGGCTCAGGTCGGAAGCACCGCCATCGAACTCTACAATCTGAAAACCGATCCGGCGGAAACGACCAACGTCGCCGCCCAGCACCCGGACATCGTCGCCAAGCTCGCCGCGATCATGCAGGAGCAGCACGTGCCCTCGACGCTCTGGCCCATCCGCGCGCTCGATGGGGCAGGGCGATAATATGAAAAAGCGCACCCTGCCTGTTTGTCATTCTGAGCGCAGCGAAGAATCTATGGGGATGTTCGCGACCCTCGAATGCTTCTTACCTCGTGCTGGATTCTTCGCTGCGCTCAGAATGACAGGCTTGGGTGCTGCATTGGTTACAGTCGCTTCGGCCGCCGCCGCCGCGCCCGCGAAGATTTCCTACAACGACCACATCCAGCCCATCCTCGCGGAGAATTGCTTTGCGTGTCACGGACCCGATTCGGCGTCGCGCAAGGCCAAGCTCCGGCTCGACCGTGCGGAGTTCGCGACGGCGCAGCGCGACGATTTGCCCGCCATCACGCCGGGGAAACCGGAGGCCAGTGCGCTCGTCGAGCGCATCGTGTCGACCGATCCCGAGGAGCGGATGCCGCCGGCCGATTCGCACAAGACGCTCACGCTGGCGGAAATCGCCTTGCTCAAACGCTGGGTTGCCGAAGGCGCCGAGTATCAACCGCACTGGGCGCTCATCGCGCCGGTGCGCTCGGCCGTGCCGGTGCGCAACGCGGCCACGAAAAAATGGGCGCGCACGCCGATCGATCATTTCATCGCGGCGAAACTCACCGAGAATAAGCTTCAACCCAACCGCGAGGAAGCACCCGCGCGCCTGCTGCGCCGCGTGACGCTCGATCTCACCGGACTGCCGCCGACACCCGAGGACCTCGCCGCGTTTGCGCGCGACCCTTCGCCCGGGGCGTATGACCGAGCGGTGGACCGCCTGCTCGCGAGCGATGCGTGCGCGGAGCAATTCGCGCGGCAGTGGCTCGACGCCATCCGCTATGCCGATACGCACGGCATCCACATCGACAACTACCGTTCGATTTGGCCCTACCGCGATTGGGTCGTGAACGCGTTTCGGCAGAACCTGCCCTTCGATCAATTTACGGTGGAGCAGATGGCGGGCGATCTTTTGCCCGATGCGACGCTCGATCAAAAGGTGGCCTCCGGTTTCAACCGCTGCCTCGCCACCACGAGCGAGGGCGGCGCGATTCCCGCAGAGTATGAAGCGATCTACGCGAAGGATCGCGTGGAGACGATGTCGACCGTGTGGCTCGGGCTTACCACCGGGTGCGCCTCGTGCCACGACCACAAATTCGATCCGATCAGCCAGAAGGATTTTTATTCGCTGACGGCGTTTTTCCGCAATAACACGATGCCGGCGATGGACGGCAACGTGTCGGACACGCCGCCTAGCCTGTTCGTCCCGGCCGCTGGCGACCGCGGGCGCTGGAGTGCGTTGCAAACTGAAATCTCCCAGGCCCGCGCCGCGCTCGATGTTCGCGCTCTAGCCGCGGACGAAGACTTCGCCGCGTGGCTCGCCTCCGCCAAATCGCTCGTCTCGCCGCCCGGTGATCGGAAGGTGAAGATGCGGCTCGCGCTCAACGAAGCCACCGGCCCAATCGGGATTCCCGGCGCACCCGCGACGACGGAGCCGGCCCGAATCGAGGGCATCTATGGCCCGGCCCCGCGACTCAACGACCTCGATCTCGTGCTCGGGCCGAGCGTGCCGTTTCTGCGCGAGGGCGTGGAAAGTTTCGGGCTGCTCGTGCGCGTGGAAAGTAAACCGAGTGGCACACTGCTCTCCTGTCTCGACGCCGACGCGAAGCAGGCCGGCTGGGAACTCTTTCTAGAAAACGGCAAGCTCGGGCTCCTCGTCACGGACGGGAAGGGGACCGTCAACGCGCGCGGCGTGGCCGTGGCTGCGCTCGAACCCGGCAAGTGGCACCACGTTCTCCTGAGTTTCGATGCCGCTTCGATGCGCAGCCGCACGATCGAAGTGTTTCTCGACGGCAAGTCCGTCGCCAATTCCACGGTCTCGGCTCACTTACCCAAGGACATTGTCCCGACGGCGCCGCTGCGCCTGGGTTCACGGCAATCGACGACGGGCGGCGCGGCCGCGCAGGTTAAAGACGGCGAGGTGTGGGTGCAGGACGTGCGCCGCTACAGCCGCGGCTTCGTGGCCGCCGATCTGAAGACGCTGGCGGAAGTGACCGACGTCCATGCGGCTTTCCTTGCCGATCCGGAGAAACGGACGGCGGCCCAAAAGAAGATCTTGCGCGCCCACTATCTCGCGGCGGCCGATGAGCCGGCCGTGAAACTCGCGGCGGACCTTGAGCGCCTGCTCGGTGACGACGACCTCATCCGCACGCGCGGCGGTATTTCATTGGTGATGGAGGAGAAGAAAGACACCGAGCCCATCGCCCATATTCTGATCCGCGGAGAGTATACGCAGCCGGGAGAAAAGGTTCCGGCTGCGACTCCCGCCGTGCTGCCGCCGCTGCCCCTCGATGGGCCGCCCAACCGGCTCACGCTCGCGCGCTGGCTCGTCGATGCGAAGAATCCGCTCACCGCGCGCGTCACAGTGAATCGCGTGTGGCAAAATATTTTTGGCACCGGGCTCGTGGAATCCGCGGGCGACTTCGGCGTTACCGGCAGCCGTCCCTCGCATCCCGAGCTACTCGACTGGCTGGCGGTGGAGTTCCGCGAGTCGGGTTGGGATTACCGCCGGCTCGTGAAACTCATGGTGACGAGCGCCACTTACCGCCAGTCGGCCGCTGTCACGCCCGCACTCCTCGAACGCGATCCGGCCAACCGCTTGCTCGCGCGGGGCCCGCGCTACCGGCTTGATGCGGAGCAACTCCGCGATCAGGCGCTTGCGGCGTCGGGCCTCCTCGTCACCAAACTCGGCGGCCGTCCGGTGCGGCCCTACCAGCCCGAAGGGATCTGGGAGGACGTGGCGATGAAGGAATCCACCACGCGCTACTATCGCACCGACTCCGGCGAAAATCTCTATCGCCGCTCGCTCTACACCCTCTGGAAGCGCACCGCGCCCGCGCCCGCGATGGACATCCTCAACGCCCCGAGCCGCGAAGTCTCCTGTGTGCGCCGCGACCGCACCAACACGCCGCTGCAGGCGCTCGTCACGCTCAACGATCCGCTCTTCGTCGAGGCGTCGCGCCAGCTCGCCGGCCGTGCGCTGCACGAGGGCACGAAGTTCGACGCGCGGCTCGACGCCGTGTCGTTGCGCCTCCTTGGCCGCACGTTTTCGAAGCCCGAGCGCGCCGTCGTCCGCCGCACGCTCGATAGCGCGCTCGCCATTTACCAACGCGATCCGGCCGCGGCGAAAATTTTCCTCAGCGTCGGCGACTCGCCGTTGGACGCCACGCTGCCCGCCCCCGAACTTGCCGCCTGGACGCTCGTCGCGAGCCAGGTAATGAACCTCGACGAATCGCTGACCAAATGACTTTTCTTTTTCCTGCGTGTCATTGCGAGGAGCGTAGCGACGAAGCAATCCATCTGAATTCTAGCTGGATTGCCGCGCCCGGCGGAACCGGGCTCGCAATGACAAAATAGGTTATCCAATGCACTCTCTCCCGCCCGACTGGCAAAACACCTTCGACGCCTACAACGCCGCGCTCACGCGCCGGCAGTTTTTCCGCAAGACCGGCACGGGCCTCGGTGTCGCCGCGCTCGCGTCTTTGCTCGGCGATCGTATGCATGCCGCGAACGCCGCGGCCTCATCCTCGGCCGCCGCCCCGCTCAACACCGCGATGACCGAGCCGTGGAAAATCGCGCCGAAAGCCAAGCGCGCGATCTACATTTCCCTCATCGGAGCGCCCTCGCAGCTCGATCTCTTTGACCACAAGCCGGCGTTGCAGGCGCGCTTCAAGGAAGACCTCAAGGATTGGCTGGCCGGGCAGGGCGAACGCCTCACCGGCATGACGGCGAAGCAGGCGCAGTTTCCGCTCGCGCCGACGACGTTCAAATTTGCGCAGCACGGCCCCAGCGGCATGTGGATCAGCGAGCTGCTCCCGAACATCGCGAAGATGGCCGACGATCTCTGCTTCATCCGCTCGATGAAGACCGACGCCATCAACCACGAGCCGGCCAACCAGCTCATCTACACCGGCTCGATGCAGAACGGCAAAGCGTCGATGGGCTCTTGGCTCTCCTACGGCCTCGGCACGCTCAACCAGGATCTGCCGTCGTTCGTCGTGCTGCACGCGAAGCACACGAGTCCGTTTTCCAACGTGCAGGCGATCTCCGCGCGCCTCTGGGGCAGCGGTTTTCTCCCGGGCAAATACGCCGGGGTGTCGTTCCGGCCGCAGGGCGATCCCGTGCTCTACCTCAGTGACGCGCCGGGCATCCCGCGCGAACTCCGCCGCACGATGCTCGACGGCCTCGGCGAACTCAACCGCCGCAGCTACGAGCAAATCGGCGACCCGGAAATCCAGACGCGCACGCAGCAATATGAGATGGCGTTCCGCATGCAGACGAGCGTCCCCGAACTCGCGGACCTCTCCGGCGAATCGCCCGCGACCTACGAACTTTACGGAGAGGAAGCGCGCACGCGCGGTTCGTTTGCCAGCTCGGCGCTGATGGCGCGCCGGCTCGTCGAGCGCGGCGTGCGCTTCGTGCAAATTTTTCACCGCGGCTGGGACACGCACGGCAGTCTTCCGCGCGATCTCGCCTCGCAGTGCAAGGACGTCGACCGCGCCTGCTACGGCCTCGTGCAGGATCTGAAACAGCGTGGGATGCTCGACGACACGCTGGTGATTTGGGGCGGCGAGTTTGGCCGGACGGTTTACTGCCAGGGCACGCTTACCGAGACGAACTACGGCCGCGATCATCATCCGCGTTGCTTCACGATCTGGATGGCCGGCGGCGGCGTGAAGGGCGGGGCCGTCCACGGCGAGACCGACGAGATGTCCTACAACATCGTCAAAGACCCGGTCCACGTGCGCGACCTGCACGCGACGATTTTGCACCTGCTCGGCATCGATCACGAGCGGCTCAGCTTCAAATTCCAAGGCCTCGATCAGAAGCTCACCGGCGTCGTGCCGGCGCAGGTGGTGCGGGGAATTTTGGCGTGAAGGAGGGGCGCTTTCCGAAGCGCCCGCCTTGGCCCGACGGCGGTTGGGAAACCGCCGCTCCCTCGGCTATGCGGCGACGGAAAACATCTGCACCGTCCACGATCTCCACGCGACGATGCTGCACCAGCTCGGCATCCGGCACGACGCGTTCAGCGTGAAATTCCAAGGCCTCGACGCGAAACTCACGGGTGTCGAAGGCGCGAAGGTGATGGAGGGGATTTTGGGGTAGGCGTGCGGCGTGCGGCGTCTGACCGATGTGAATGCTACTACGAGGAGTGTTTCATGCTTCTCTTGAAAACATAGGAAATCGCACCGCCAATCGCCATGATGACTGCCATGAAAATCGCTGCGGCGACCCACTGAGTTAGACTCACCCCGAAATACATGACATTTATCAAGCTCGTGAACCAAGCTCCGAGAGCCACGAGGCCGAGGTGATGCCACTTAGCTGGCGGAGCTAGGCAGCCAGCGATGGTGAAGGCGACTGTGCCGAGAAGCAAATTGGAGACCCCTACTACGATCATGAACCGCTGCGCGTCGCGTTGTGGCCCTCCAGTTGCAAGGCCAGCGACGAATCCTCCAATCCCTGTGAGAACCCAAACGATAACGACGTCGCGAATGATTGGACCGAGTCGCACTCGATGTTCACTAGACGGTGGAAGCTGAACAATCGGTGGTGGTGTTGTAGGGTCCATATCCTAAGTGGTGGGTTCGGTCCAAAATTGCACTAGGGAAGCGCTGATTAATTCGATGCAGTTGGAAACCGAAAAAATCAAAGCCTCTTACGGGCAGATATTCAGCTGCACACAGCCGGTTTGCCGCGAAAATTAGTCACTGCGCGATTAGCAAAACCTTCGGCGATAATTAAT
>JANXSC010000087.1 GCA_025352845.1 Opitutaceae bacterium | reverse complement strand
CGCGTGACGGTGACGCGGTTGATCTCGGGGAGCGCGATGGACGCGCCCTCGACGAGCGTGCCGGAGCCCGCGCTGCGCACGGTGCCGCGGATGACGGCGGTGGCGTCGGATTGCGCAAACACGACGAGCGGCGAAACGATCAGCGCGACCAGCGCGCAAAACACGACGGAGCGGGAACGCGGGGTTTTCATGGCGGGGGCAGGCAACATGGGGTCGGAGCGAGGAGAGTAAACAACACCTGCGACAACCGCGCGCCCGAAGACGGCCGTCGTCACCGCATCGCGAAAAAAAATTGCCCCGCGATCTGACCCGGTGTGCCGTTTCAGTGACAGCCGCAGCCCGAACCGCAGCCGCCCTCGGCGGCGGCGTGCGCGTGCCCGTGACTCAACTCTTCCGCCGTCGCTTCACGCGTCGTCACGATCTCGACATCGAACGTCAGGTCGACGCCCGCGAGCGGGTGATTGGCGTCGAGCAAGACCTCGTCGGCCTCGATGCCCGCGACCGTCACGACCGGGTCGGCCCGATCCGGGCCCGTCTGAAACTGATCGCCGATCTTCAGCTCGCCCTCGAAGGGCAGCAGCGCGCGGCGCACGCGCTGCACCTGCGCCGGGTCGCGTTCGCCGTAGGCTTTCTTCGCCGGCACCGTCACCCGCGATTTCACGCCCGCCGCCGCGGAGCGCAACTGCTCGTCGAGCCCGTCGATGATCTGCCCCGCACCTTCCAGATAGCTGATCGGATCGCCCCCGGCGGACGAGTCGAGCACGCGGCCACTCGGATCGCGGAGGGTGTAGTGGAAGGAAACGATGCGGCGCATCGGGCCCAGTGACCCGCACGCGCCGAGGGCTGACAAGCGCAAAACCCGCGCCCGGCGGGCAACAGTTGAATAAAAAAAACATCGCCTCGGTCGCGCGGCCACTGTCATACGCGCCGAACCCCGCGCCGCCGAATTTTCCCCTAGCCCGCTGGAACCGTCCCACGCCCAAACATGCCGGCAATTTTCCGACGCTCCATCCTCCATTCATCGCCGCGCCGCCGAACTCTCGGCACCGGTCGTGATAACGTTTGCATTTTTTCCCTACCCACACCCACTCCCGCTTCGCGTCTTCCCCGCCCGCCAGCTCCCGCGTCGAATTTCCCCTCGTTAGCAACCAAGTCCCCCGACCACCCATGAAATCCCCCCGCTGCATCCTCAGCATTGCCGCGCTCATCGTTTCGAGCGCGTTTCTTCACGGTCAGGCGCCGGCCAGCCGGACCCCGGCCGCGAGCGCCACGAAAGAGGAGATCGTCCAGCTCCCCGCGTTTTCGATCAGCTCCGAATCGGACACCGGCTATGTCGGCAAATCTGCCCTCAGCTCAACCCGCATCGCGGTGGACATCTCCGAGCTGCCGCAGTCGGTGAAGGTGCTCAACAACTCCTTCGTGAAAGCGATCAACCCGTTCAATCTCGCGGATGTGCTGAACTACACCGGTGGCGCGCAAAATGGCTCGCTCAACTGGACCTCCGGCCGTCTCGCCATCCGCGGCTTCTCCGGCGACGGCGACTACAGCGACAGCTTCGCACCCCCGTCCGCCACGGTGGTGGACTCGGCGATCTACGATCGCTTCGAGATCATCAAGGGCCCTCGACCATTTTCCTCGCGGCCGACGGCTCGCCCGGCGGCCTGATCAACAAGATCACGAAGAACCCGCGGTCCGAGCGCTCGACGACGTTGAGCGTGCAGACCGGGCTTTTCGACGCGAACCACATCGGGCTCGACACGACCGGGCCGATCACGCGCGACGGCAAGACGCTCTACCGCGTCGTCGCCGCGATGACCTATTCCGACGGCTATTACGACAACACCTACATGCACCGGTTCGTGACGATGCCGGCCTTCAGCTACCAGTTCAGCGCCGACACCAAGTTCGAACTCAAGGCATGCTGATCGAGACGAACTGGCCCTCCTACAACGGCCTCATGCTCGATCCGCGCACGCTGAAAATTTGGGACGTGCCCTACACCCGCTCGTCCTCGGAAAACTCGCCCCTCAACTGGCGCCACAACGCCGAGGACCGGGTCTGGGCGAACTTCACCTCGCGCCTCAACGACCACGTCGCCATCCGCCTCGCGGCCATGAACGCCTACGGCCGCGCCGACCGGCTCGAGTCGCTCGCCAACACCTGGAACGACGGCGGCCGCACCTGGAACGCCGCGACCAGTCCCACCACCTACACCGGCGGCGCCTATCCGCGCACCACGACCGCCGACGATTCGACGAATCGCTACCGCGACATCCAGTCCGACTTGAATTTCAACTTCAAGACCGGCCCCGCCAACCACAGCCTGCTCCTCGGCGGCGAACTGCGCGACAGCCCCGGCGGCCAGATCAACTACGGCGGCACCTCGTCGCCGTGGAACCCGTTCGTGAAAGACCCGAATCCCTCCGTCGTCGTGAACTACGCCGTGAAGACCGCCTGGACCGAGAACACGAGCACGCTCGCCCGCGTTTACGTGCTGGAGACGTTGAAACTGTTCAATGACCGGCTGCTGCTCTCCTACGGCGTCACCCGCACCCGCGCCACCGGCTCGACCAAGAACGCGCTGACGGGCATCGTGACCACGCCCGAATACGTCGTCTTCAAGAACCTCAAGCAATACGGCGCCGTTTACAAAATCGTCGACGGCCTGAACCTCTTCTACGGCTATAACGAAAACTACGCGCTGAACGGCGTCGGCACCGTCAACGGTGTCATCGGCGTGCCGCTCGCGCCCAAGCAGGGCAAGCAGACCGAGGTCGGCGTGAAGACGACTTTCCTGGACAAGAAAGTGGGCTTGAACGTGTCCTACTTCGACGTCCAGCAGAAGAACAACACAGTGCCCTCCTCGCCGCAAAATCCGCTCAATCCCAACGTGCTCATCCCGGGCGTGATTTCCCGCGGGTTCGACGGCGACGTCACCTATCAGGTCACCCACAACCTCTACCTGATGGGCTCGTTCTCGTGGTTCAAGGCCAAGTCCATCCTCGGACCGGCGGCCGCGACGTTCATCCAGCCCTTCACCAAGTCGATCATCACCGGCTCGATCCCCGTCAATAACATCTCCGAACATAGTGGCAGCATTCTCGGCCTCTATCGCCTCACCGAGGGCAACCTGAAGGGGCTCAACCTGGGTCTCGGGGGAAATTACCTCTCGAAGCGCGCCATTTCCGACAACGCGAACCAGGTGTGGTTCGGCTACGTGCCCGGCCGCTTGATCGTGAACGCCAACGCCTCCTACCGCTGGAACAAGCACATCAACTACTCGCTGAACGTGGACAATCTGCTCGACAAAAAATACATCTATTCCGTCCGCAGCGTAAACGTCATCGTCCCCGGGCAGTCGACCAACGTGAAGTTCAGCGTCGATTACACGTTCTGAGCGGCGCGTAAAAAATCTCCCGCTGGCGAGGGCGGCGCGCGGGCGCCGCTCCTTTTTTTTGTGCGCCGGCCTCAGGACTCCTGACCGCGTGGAAATATCCTGCACCCTCCGAAGCCCCGAAGGGGCGAAATTGAATAGCCCAGGACAACGCCCTGGGAACGCCGGCAAAAAAAACGTCAAGCCCTGAAAGGGCGAAACTCGCTCGCGGTCTCGCCCCTTCAGGGCTCGCAAAATCTATGCGCATTTTCCCAGGGCGTTGCCCTGGGCTTTCACATGTCGCCCCGTTGGGGCTCACGTTCATTCCACGTCTCCCGCAATCCCCGGCTGGGGTCAGGAGGTCTGAGCCTGGGGTGCGAGCCTGGTTCCGGGTGGTGAAGACGCGCTGCCCCCGGCGCATTCCCGCCACGCTACGTCTCCTGCCGCAGCACTTCGAGTGGCGGGTGATTCGCCACGCCGCGGCTGGAGAGCAGGCCGGTGAGCACGGTCACAGCACTCACGGCGACGACGGCAATGAACGGCAGCAGCACCGGGGCCGACGGCGCAATCTTGAAAACGAAATGGGCGACCAGCGCGTTGCCCGCGATGGCGAGCACGCTGCCGACCACCGCCGCGAGCACGCCGAGGATCGCGTATTCCACGAGCTGGATTTGCCAGAGCTGCCGACGCGTCGCGCCAAGCGTGCGGAGCAGCACGGTCTCCCGCACGCGCTGGAACCGGCCGGTCGCCACCGCGCCCACGAGCACGATCACGCCGGTCAGCACCGTGAAGGCCGCCATGAACTCAATGACGAAGGCGACCTTGGAGAAAATTCCGTCGACGGTCTGCATCACGAGCGCGAGGTCGATGGCGGTCACGTTGGGGAAGGCCGCGACGAGCGTGCGCTGCACGCGGGCGGAGTGCGCGGCGTCGGTGGCGCGCAGCGCGGCGACGTGGAATTTCGGCGCGGACTCCAGCACACCGAGCGGAAACACAGCGTAGAAATTCGGCTCCAGCCGCCGCCACTCCACCGCGCGCACGCTCGCGACCCGCGAGCGAATCGGCACGCCCTGCACGTCCCACTCGATTTCGTCGCCGAGCTGCAGGCCCAGGTCCTTGCAAAGGCTTTCCTCCAGCGAAACGGGCACGACCGCCTCGCCGGGTTCGACGCGGCCGACGAATTTCCCGCTCACCAACCGCTCGGTGCCCTCGAGCGTGCCGCGATAGCTTGAGCGATACTCGCGCCGCAATAGCCAACCCGGCACCCGGTCGCCGCTCGCTCCCCGCTCCCCTGCTCCCTTTCTCCCCTTCCCTCTTTCTCCGTCCCGCCGCGCCTGCGCGTCGCCCGCGTCCGGTCGCTCACGCGCAGTGCGCAAAATCTCCTCCACCTTTTTTCCTTTCACCGCGGCGATCTTCATCGTGACGATCGGTGCCTGCACGAGCACGGGCGCGCCCTCGGCTTCCGCGGTTTTTCTCACGCCGTCCAACTGATCGTCCTGAATATCGAAGAGCAGGAGGTTGGGCCGGCCGCCGCCGCCGGTGAACTCGATTTCCCTCAACAACGTGGTGCGCGTGAGAAAGAGCGTAAGCATCAGAAATGTCCCGAGCCCGAGCGACAGGAGGAGCAGCACGGTGCGGTTGTTGGGCCGGTAGAGATTGGCCACGCCCTGCCGCACCACGTAGGGCGCGCGCCGTGGAAACCAGCGGCGTGCCGACCACGCGGTGAGTTTCGCCAGTGCGCCCAGAATGCCAAAGCCCGCGCCGAGCACCGCCGTGAAGCCGAGCCCGTCGCGCACCTTGCCCGTCTGCCAAATCGAAAAGCCCGCCACCGCCACGACGATGAATCCCATGATCGCGATGCGCCACGGATCGGAAGCGGTGCGCTCGGCAAACGCGGAGCGCAGCGCGACGAGCGGCGACACGCGCCGCACCGCGAGCAGCGGCAGCAGCGTGAACAGCACGCAGATCACCAGCCCCGCGCCCATGCCACGCGCCACTGCCGGCCACGCGATGAAAAACTGCACGTCGAACGGCAGCAGATCGCCGAGCAGCCGCGGCAGCACGAGCTGCAGCGCGAGCCCGAGCGCCGCGCCCACGACCGCACCGAAAATCCCGAGCGCCACGCCCTGCACGAGGTAAACCGAGAAACTCTGCCGCGCCGTCGCGCCGAGACAGCGCAGCACGGCGACAGTGGTGATTTTCTGCCGCACATAGACGTGAATCGCGCTCGCGATCCCGATCGCGCCGAGGAAGAGCGCCACGAAGCCGACGAGCCCGAGAAAATTTCCGATGTTGTCGAGCACGCGCCCAAGGTTGCGCTTCCGCTCCGCGACCGTGTCGAACCCCACGCCCTCGCCGCGGAAAAATTGCCGCAGGTCCGCCTCGACGAGAACTGGAATGCGCTCCGGCGGGAGCCGCAGCATCGTGCGATGGCGCACGAGCACGTTGCGCTCGGCCAGGCCCGTCGCCGCCAACGCGCTCCGCGGAATCAGCGCGCGCGGTGCCATCGTCGCGGCGAGCGCCGACGATTCGCCCGGGAGTTTTTGCAACGCGCCGACGACGGTGAACGCCGAGGTGCCCAGCTTCACCGTGTCGCCGACCTTCGCATCGAATTGCCGCAGCAGCGTCTCCTCCACGATCGCGACATCGCCGCCCGCGCGCAGCCGCGCCGGGGCATCCGCGGGCGCGGTCACGAAGTCGCCGTAGAATGGAAAATTCCCCTCGACCGCGCGCACGTTCACGAGCCGCGTGAGGTTGTTCGCCGTCGGAAACGCCATCATCGACGTGAAGCTCACCTCCGCCGCGATCTCGGTCGCGACGGTCGCCACGTGCTCGCGCCCCGCTTCGCTCAACGGACTCCGCCCCGTGATGATCAAGTCCGCCCCAAGCAGCCCCTTCGCCTGATCGTCGATCGCGCGCTCGAGATTGGACCCGAGCGAGCCAATCGCGACGAGCGCCGCGATCCCGAGCACGACGGAAAACGAAAACAGCACGAGCCGCCGCCGCGAAGCCCGCGAATCCCGCCAGGCCATTTTGAGGATGAAATTCATGAGGAGTTGCCCACGGAACACACGGAAGACACGGAAAAATCAGAGGGCGAAACGCTCGTGTTCAACGAGCGGGTAGTGCCCGAAGTTCACCAGCAAGCCAACGCGAAGTCCGGTCGCGTTCAGGTAATTTTGAATTTGGGCGCAGTGCTCGTCGGCCAAATTCGAAACCGCCTTCAGTTCAACTAGCACAGCATCGTAGCAGATGAAGTCCGCCTCATATTTTTTCTGCAGCGGCCTTCCTTTGTAGATGAGGGGAAGCGGCACCAATGGACGGGCCGGGATGCCTCTCAATTCAAACTCAATCTGGAGACACTCCTGATAAACCGCCTCAAGGAATCCGCAGCCCTTTTCTTTATACACGTCAAAGCACGCCCCCAGGATTTCGTAGGTTTCCTTTTCCAACATCAGTTTGCTCATTTTGGGGTTCCTTTCAGCGGTTTGATTTTCCGTGTCCTCCGTGTGTTCCGTGGGCCCACCTCCTAAATCCTCTCATCCCCAATTACCGCTCCGCCCTTGAGGCGGAGGATGCGCTGGCAGCGTTTCGCGAGATCGGGGTCGTGGGTCACGAGCACGAGCGTCGTCTGCTTTTCGTGGTTCAGGCCGAAGATCAATTCCACCATCGCGTGCGCGGTGTCGCCGTCGAGGTTGCCGGTCGGCTCATCGCAAAACAAAATTTTCGGCCGGTTCATGAACGCCCGCGCCAGCGCGACGCGCTGCTGCTCGCCGCCGGAGAGCTGCACCGGATAGTGATCGCAACGCTCGCCAAGGCCCACGCGCGTGAGCAGGCCGCGCGCCTCCTCCTCCGCCACGGACATGCCACCTCCCGCCCTGAGCTTCGTCGAAGCGTCCCCGCGCAGCTCGACCGGGACCAATACGTTTTCCAGCGCCGTGAGCGTCGGGATGAGTTGGAAATTTTGAAACACGAAGCCCACGTGCGCGTTTCGCACCAGTGCGCGCGCATCCTCGCTCAGCTCGCCGATCGATTCGCCGGCTAGTTCGACGGTGCCGCCGCTCGGCTGATCGAGCCCGGCGCAGAGACCGAGCAGCGTGGTCTTGCCGCTCCCGCTCGGTCCGACAATCGCGAGACTCGCCCCGCGGCCGAGATCGAAATCGACTTCCTTGAGCACGGTGAGCGGCCCCGCCGCCGTCGCGTAGGTCTTGGTGAGCCGCTGGACTTTCAGCATCGATTGAGCAGTCATTGAGGAGGCACCACGAAATACACGAACGACACGAAAACGAGCCCACGATGAAGAAATCCCTCCTGCGCCTCCGTGGCTTGCTGCCGCTTTTCGTGTGCTCCGTGTATTTCGTGATGGCTCTCCGGGCACAATCGGCGGTGCCGCGCACCCTCGTGTTTTTCGGCGACAGCCTGACCGCCGGCTACGGCCTCGCCGATCCGTCGGGCGAGTCCTACCCGGCGCTCATTCAGGAAAAAATCTCCGCCGCGAAGCTCAACTGGCGCGTCGTCAACGCCGGCCTCAGCGGCGAGACCACCGCCGGCGGCCTGCGGCGCGTCGACTGGGTGCTGCGCCAGCCCGTCGATCTCTTCGTGCTGGCACTCGGGGCCAACGACGGCCTGCGCGGCACCGACCCCGCGCTGACCCGCACCAACCTCCAACTGATCATCGACCGCGTGCGCGCCAAATATCCCAAGGCCAGGCTCGTGCTCGCCGGCATGCAGATGCCGCCCGCGATGGGTGGTGATTTCTCGCGCGCCTTCGGGAAAATCTATCCCGAACTCGCCGCGAAGAACGACGTCACGCTGATTCCGTTTCTCCTCGAGGACGTCGGTGGCCGGCCGGATTTGAATCAGGCCGACGCCATCCACCCCTCTGCCGCCGGTGCCACCGTCGTCGCCGAGACGGTGTGGAAAACTCTCCGGCCGCTGCTGTAAAAGCCTATCCGAATAACCCTTGTCGGCTTCCGATCCAGGCGACGAGCAAGCTCGCACCCTACAGCAGGATTGTAGGGCTCGACCTTGGTCGATGCCTCGTTTGCCCCGGGGTCATTCGGATAGGCTCTAAGCCCGCGAGGGCGACTAAGCCGCGCGCGCCGCCCGGCCGCGGCGCCGTTTCAGCTGCTCAATCGCCGAAATGTGCAGGGTGTGAATTTCCAGGGATCCACCCGCATCGTCCGCGATGGTGATCGTCCGCAGCATCGGGTGAAGCGCGGCGTGATCGGCGGTGGGCACGTCGTAGGCGCGGCCACTCGTGGTCACGATCCGGAACGGTTCAAAGGGCGACTGGGCGAGGTGTTTTTTCACCAGCGCGAACAGCACCGTCTGCGGCGCACCGGCTTCGGGAAATTCAGGGCTCACGCCCGAAACGCTGCGTTCCAGGGCGGCGCCTGTCAACCGCCGCCCCCGCGCCACTCAGTTCGTGATGTCGTGCGTCGTGCTCGACTCACGGATCGGCGTGTAGAGCTCATACCACGCCTTCTGCGCGGGACTGTCGGTGTAGGCGGCGAGCGCGGCCTCGTCGGCAAACTCCATCACGAGCGCATGCGTGCGCGGGAGCGTGGTGCCGGTCGGATTTTGCACCTTGATCGAGCGCGTCCAGACGCGGGTGATGCCCTTGTATTTCGCGGGAAGCGCCTTCACGCCGTCGAGTGCCGCCTTGATCTGGGCCTCGGTGGCGTCTGCTTTCCACGCGACGGTTACGACGTGAATCACGCTTTTCGACGCGGTCTCGGCGGCGATGGTGGAGGTGACGCCGAGCGACACGAGGCCGGCGAGCAGGAGGAGGGAAACGAATTTTTTCATGGCTGAGTTTGGGTTGATGGGATTGTCTGCGGGCCGCGCGCCACATCCGTGGCGTGCGGCCGATGTCGGGATTTGCGGACTTCGGCGAAGTCCGGTCAACTCAACTTCTCCGCAGCATGAAACTTCCCCTCGCCTGCCTCGCCCTGTGCCTTACCGCCGCCCCGCTTCTCGCCGACAAGATTGTGCTGGTCGCCGGCGGTGACGACGACCGCACGGACATCGCCGCCACGCAGGCGAAACTTCGCGAACCCTTCGGCACCGACTTCGATGCGGCCGGCAATCTCTTCATCGTCGAGATGGTCAGCGGCAACCGGCTCCTCCAGATCGACGCGCGCGGCATCCTCACGCACGTCGCCGGTCAACTCACGCCCGGCGATGCCGGCGACGGCGGCCCCGCGCTCGCCGCGCAGTTCAACGGCCCGCACAACCTCGCCGTGCTGCCAAGCGGCGACGTCCTCATCGGCGACACCTGGAACGGCCGCGTGCGCCGCGTGAACCTCGCGACCGCCACCGTGAAGACTGCGTCCGGTTTCGCCGTGACCGCCGCGCAGGCGCGCACGAGCGGGCCGTATTGCATCACGCTCGATTTCACCGGCACACAATTGATCGTCGCCGATCTGCAACGCGTTCATGCGGTCGATTTGAAGACCGGCACCGCACGCGTCCTCGCCGGCAACAGCAAGAAGGGCGTCCCGCCCGACGGCGCGCGCGCCACCGAGGCCCCGCTCTCCGATCCGCGCGCCGCCGCCCTCGACCGGCAGGGCAACCTCTACATCCTCGAACGCAACGGCCACGCGCTCCGCGTCGTCGGACGCGACGGAAAAATCCGCACCGTCGTCAACGCCTCCGGCCAAAAAGGCGCTGCGGGCGACGGTGGCGATGCACTCACCGCCACGATGAACGGCCCGAAACATATCTGCATCGATCGCGACGACACCGTGCTCATCGCCGATGCCGAGAACCACCTCATCCGCCGCTACGTCCCCGCGACGGGAAAAATCCTGCGCGTCGCCGGCAACGGGAAAAAAGGCACCGCCGGTCTCGGCGGCCCGCCCGAGCAGTGCGAGCTGAACCGCCCGCACGGCGTCACCGTCCACCGCGACGGCACGCTTTACATCACCGACAGCTACAACAACCGCGTGCTGAAAATCGTGCGGTGAGGCGGAACTCACACGCTCAACAAACATTCCGCGCCCGTTTGCGCCCTTGCGTTGCAGAACTCGCGCTCCACCTTTCACTCATGAGTATTGAGGTGTTAAAGAAGGAACTGGCTGGCCTCGCCGATCAGGATCGGTCGCAGATCATGGCCTACCTCGTCTCCCTTCAAGATCTTCAGAACGACTCCTATCTTGCCGGGCTGGCCCGGAAGATCGACACGCCCGCGGATTCCTCCCGATGGGTCGGCCTCGATGAATTCGACCGCCGCCTCGCCCCAAAAAAAGGCTGAGTCGCTCGCATGGCCTCGTTTCAGTTGCTGATCGATTACGATGTCGTCGTTTTCGTTGAGACTCTGGCTCCATCCGCGCGCAAAAATATTCGTCAGCGACTGACAGAAATTCGCGATCATCCGGCGGCTTGCTTAGACTACGAAGAGCCCGACTCCATCGGCCGGCCCGTCTCGATCAATATCTGCGGCGCCTACGCCATCAAGTTCTGGGCCGATCACGCCGACCGGCAAATAAAGATCCTCGATATTCACCTTGCCGATCGCCGGCGGTAAGGAGAGCGCGTTCACTTCACCTCAAATCCAACCGCCACGCTCCGCGGCTCGTCGCGGCGGTCCGCTTTCTCGGACAGATCGACGTCGAAGCTCTTGCCGATGTTGTTGCCCGCGAGATCCTCGATCGTGCGTTCGACAGTGAGGTCAAAATGGTTGCGCGTCCACGGCTGCGCAGGCGTGAAACTCCAACGCCGCTCCTCGTCCGCAAGCGTGGGCTCACCGGAAATCTCAACCCCACCACGCTCCCGCGCGACGACGCGGATCATCCGCAGCGCCAGCGCGTGGTCCATCGGCTCGTCGAACTCGACCACCAGCGGCCCGCGCGTGCCGGCGGCGGGCGCGCGGATCCGCCACCGCGCCGGATCGGGCGGCGTGCGGTCGGCGGCGGCGATGCTAAATTTTTTCGCGAAGGCGGCGCGCAGCGGCCGGCCGCGGGCATCGGTGCAGGCGGCATCGACCGTGAGCGAATAATTTTTCCCCGCCTCAAACACCGGGCCGATGTCCTCGAGCGGTTTCACGCCGCGCTTGATCCGGCCGGGATCGATGAGGAGCGTGAGGCGCGTCATCGCGAGGTCCCACAATTCCTCGTCGAGTTCGAGAAACGGCAGCTCGATCGGCTGGCCCGCGGCGTCGCGAATCTGGACGTGCCCGTAAACCCCGCCGCGACTCATCGGCGCGGAAAAATGCACGTAGAATTTGAGCTGGTTTTCGGGCAGCACGCTCGCGCTGGGAAAAACCTGCGCGACCACTGTGGTCGCCGCCGCGGTATCGGCTGGCATTTGGAAAAACGAAATGGCCGCCACTGCGCCCTCGATGCGCAGCTCCGCGCGATAACGCACGCCGCGCACCAGCGGAAACTGCGGGGTGAAGCGCAGGCTCCCGCCACCGACACGCCACGTGCCCGCCATCGGCGGCGTCGTGTCCGCGCTGCCTTGTTCGGCAAAGACCGCGAGCACCCGCGCCCAGCCTTCGGGCGTCAGCTCAAGGGCGAGGTCACGGAGGATTTCCGGCGCGATGCCCGTGGCTTCCACCGCGGTCGGGCGGGCGTCGATCAACCAGCGAATCGCCGGTGCTGCCACGGTGACGCTCGCCACCCCGAGGCAGACGAACGCGAAAGCGAGCGCCCGCCCCATTCGCCGGATCACGGGAGCGCGAGCGTCTCGAGGTTCTGCGGCTTGCCGGCCGCACCGCGCAGCACGAGCGCGTGCCGCGCGTCGAGCAGGTCGAGCTGGTTGATGCCGTCCCACGCGATCTTCTCGAACTTGAGGCCCTGCGTGTCGGCGACCTTCGCGGTGATCGAGGAGGCGCCCACAATTTGATCGGTGGCGACCTTGATCACGCCGCGCGCGCTGTTGGCCATCAGGAGGAAATCTTTTCCGCCCTGCTGGTAAACGATGATGTCGAGCGGGCGGTTGCGGTTGCCGAATTCGGCGATGGTCTTGCCCTTCACCTTCGCGCCGGGCTTGAGGTCATCGAGCGCGAACTGCACGAGCGGCGTGCAGGTGTAGGCGGCGAGGATTTGCTGCTCCTTGCCGACCTTGTAGGGCACGAACGTGCGGACCGGCGCGCGCGTCTCAAACTGCCCGTGCGCGCCGTGGTAGATTTCGACCGAAGTGCCGCGGGCCACCGTCTTGAAGGGAAACGGAATCGCGCGCAACGAGGAGGAAAACTCCTCATTCGATAGACCGGCCACGAGCACCTTGCCGTCGACATACGCGATGTCGGTAATCGCCTCGAGCCGGCGGTTTTGTTGCTTCTTGCCGGGCTCGGCGGCCGTGTCGGCCGCGGGATCGGGCAGCTCGGCGCGCGAGAAGCGCACGTTGTCGAGCGCGACGAGTTCGGGCTGGCCGTCGGCTTTCACGCGCACGAGGACGGCGGCGGCATCGGGGCCCTTGCCGCGCGAAACCGCGAGGTAGGCGCGTTTCGAAATCGGATTCACGGCGAGGTCCTCAATCACGATTTGGTCAGACTTGGTGCCGAGGAGCGCGGCAATTTTTTCATCGATCGCCTCGGACTTGATGGCGGCGTCGCCGCTCGCGACCTTGGTGTCGCCGGTCGCGATCGCGGTGATGGCGGCGGTCTTGGTGTCGGCGATGAAGAGCACGCCCTCGGGCCCGAAGGCGAGCTGGCTCATGGCGCGGAAGGCGGGTTTGCCCTCCTGCATGTCGGAAGTGAGATCGGCGCGAGCGCCCGGCACGACGAGGCCAAGCGCGAAGAGGCTGAGAGCGAACGTGGATTTTTTCATGAACGGAGGGAGTTGGGGATAACTGACGCACCCCGCAGGACGCGCGAGGGGAACCAAAGATGCGGAGGACCCCGTCATGCTCCGGCGCGACGCGCGCGAATCACGAGGCGCACCGTCGGCGGCAGCGTTCGCCCCAAAAGCTGAAATTAATTTCCGCACCCGCGCTATCGACCCGTAGCCGGCGGCCGCGGCTGCAACGCCTCCAGCTCGGCTCGCAATCGCGGAAGGGCCGCGTGATCCGCGCGGAGTGCCTCCAATTCAATCGCGGGGATCTGACGGGCGTGTAGTCGCTGGTTTTCCGCGCGCAACCGTGCGACCTCGTCCCGTTCGAACCTCACCTGTTCCAGCTCGCCGCGCAGCTGCGTCGTCTTCTGCCATTGCGACGACAGGCCAAGACCGCTCGCAACTACGAGCGCGGCGACCACAGCGAAGAAGCCGAATGAGGATCGGGATTTCATTTTTGAATCAACGCGGTCGAGTCCGTTTGAAATCAGCGTGGCGGACTGTATCGGGCCACCACCCCGCCGTCCACCGTCGGCTCAAGCACGACATGCATTTGGGTGCGCAAGGCGGCGCGCATTGCCTGGGCGGTTTCTACTTTGGTTGTGCTGGCGGTGGTAAAATCGATTCGCCCACGGACATTTGCGAGCGATGGTTCGCGGGTCACTTTCGTGCCGGTGATATGCTCGTAGGCGGAAATCAGGCCTTCGCCGTCTGCCTGCGGCAAACCGACACTGACGCGCTCATCGCCAGCCGACGCTGACGGATTATTCAAACCGTCCCCACTGGGAACAGTGCGCCGCAACTCAAGCCTTCTTTCCACCGACAGGGGTGACCACGGCGGATTGACGGACCCAGTTGGGTCAGGCGGTAAACCGCGCAATTCCTCCGCTCGCAGCGACAGCACGCGGCGAACGTTTTCGATAAAGGATTGGACTTCGCGCTGCTTCGCCTGAATCGCCTCAATCTTCGACTTCGCCGCCGCGTCGGCCTGCGCCCTCGCTTCCACCGTGAGCGACCCATCCTTGTCGCGAGCGGAGATCGCCTTGTATTCCTCCACCAGCTTGTTGCCCTCGCGATTCATCCGTTCGACCTCCATCTGCGCCAGGCGGTCCTGCTGCTTAATCTCATTCTCCAGTTGCTTCCGCCGATCCTGCGCCCGGGCCGTCGCGACTCGCGCACGACTCTCGTTCGCATTTTTCAAGTCGGCAGCATCTTGGGCGAGCTGCTTTAGTTCCACGTCATCGCGTCGCAGCATCTCGATCTCCGCGGCGACCGCCGCCAGTTGCCGGTTCTCGGTGCGAAGCGCCGCGACCGTATCCTGCTGCCCCTGTAACATCGTGATTTCCTTCCGCAGCGCCGCATGGGTCTCCCCTTGCACCGCAAAACCCGCCGCGCCCGCCACGGCCACCGCACCCACGATTCCCAGCTGTAGTTTGGTCATGCTCATAAAAATCACCCACCCCGCGGCACTCGCGGACACCGCCCCTCCACCCGTGAGCGCCACGCCCGTGACGCTCGCCGCCAGTCCCGCCGGAGCGACCGCGCTCACCTGATTGGCCAGCACCGCACCCAGCGCCGCCGTCGTCGAAGTCAGGCCTCGCCGCGTCAGCGCCGACTGCAGTTTGTCGAGCGCGCGCTCCACGCGCATCCGCGCGGTGTTCTCGGTCAGCCGTAGTCTCGTCCCGACCTCGGCAAACGATTTCCCCTCGAAGAATCGCAACAACACGGCCTCCCGGTCATCGTCGCTCAGCTGATCCAGCGCCTCGTCGATCACCGGACGCAATTGCTCCCAATCGGCGTCCATCGCGGACGTGGCGGTGAGTTCATTCATAACATGGGCTTCCTGTTCACGGGTTCGCCGCCGGCGCTCGGTGCGCACGATCTGCGCTGACGCATTGCGCGCCGCCGTGTAAAGCCAGCCACTCAACAACTCGCGTCGCGCCAGCGACGCGGCATCGCGGGCGAGTGCGGTGAAAACCCGCTGCGTCACATCCTCCGCGAGGTGCGTGTCACGCCCGACGCGCCGAAGCGCACACGCATAGACAAAATTCACGTGCCGCCGCACCAGCTCGGCAAACGCCCCCTCCGATCTTTCCTCGGCATAGTGACGGAGCAGTTCGGCATCTTCCCTCATGGTGGCTATCTTCTAGTAGCCGCCCACCGGCAAATCGCACAAAAAAATCCGAGCCCGGCAGGCAACTACCGTTATCGACCGCTTGCAGTTTTTTCCGGTTCCTTCAGCGCAGCCGCATATTTCGCGATCACACTTTCCATCACGACGAGTTTCCAGCCATCGTCTTTCTGCATGAAGAGCAACGAGGCGTTTTTCGATTTTCCGTCGGCTCCTGTCAGCAGAAGCTGAATGTTCATCGCGGGGCCAGGCCATCCCTCGAGTTCATTGGTCTGCCGCACCTTCACCGCTCCGAGCGGCACGTCTTTCACGCTGAGAAACGCCAGCAGCGACTCCGGTGTGGGGTAGTTGGCCCGCATCGATTCTGGCACGCTCTCCCATAATGACCGCGCCGCATCGTGAGTCTGTTTGTTAGGATAAAAGAACAACGCCTTCGCAAACACGTCCACGTCGCCACCCGCCCCCGCCCACAACACCGTTTCGAGCGTCGCCTTCGCCGTGGCGGTGCCGGCGTTCTTCCACTCGGAGGCGGGAACCGTCGCACCGGTGGTAAACCGGTCTACCGGTGCGGACTTCTTTTCTGCAGCGATCCGCGCGGCTTTCTCCACTTGCAGGCGCAGCGCCTCCACCTCGGCCCGCGCTAGCCGGAGCGCCTCAGCCTCCGCCTCTCTCCGCTCAAGTTCGCCGGCCGCGGGCTGCACCGCGAGCAGGCGCTCATGTTCCGCACGCACGCCCGCGAGCGAGCGGGCCGCCACCCGATCACGGGCGAACGACTCGCGCGACACCGCTTGCGCGCGAAACTGCCAGCTCAACCCCGCCGCGACCGCGACGGCCACACCGGCAACAATCCACCACCCCGGTTTCGCATGCATGGCTCAGAACCAAGGCACGAACACGGTCGGCCGCGGCTTCGCGCCACCGGACGTGGACGGCGATTCCCCTCCCGCCTTTTCCCCGCCCGCGATGGTGAATTTGATCGGCACCTGAAGCTGGGTCGCGACCGCCCTCTTGTCCTTCCGGCCGGGTTCAAACCGCCAATTGCTCACAGCCTCAGCCGCCGCGTCCCCGAAAGCGGGATGAGTGGCTTTCAAAATGCCGACGTTCTGAACTACCCCTTCCGCATCGACGATAAATTCCACCGTCGCCTCGCCCGTAATCCCCTGCTTTCGCAATTCCGACGGAAACAGCGGAATCGCCTGTGAGGCCGGCTTCGGCAGCTGATCGAGCTGAAGTTGCTCGAAGTATTGTCCGGTAAATGGCGCGGAGGCTTTCCTGACCGGCTCCGGCTTCGCCACGCGGGCGGTTGCCAATGCCTGCACTTGGTGGCGAAGTGCCACCGCTTCGTTGCGCAAGTTCGCCAGCTCAACCGTCTGTGCACGCGCCACCTCGGCCTCGTTGGCCGCGCGCGCTAGCGAGGAAATTTCGGTCTGCAGTGCGAGGGCCTCCTGATTTTGCCGGCGCAGCGCCGCCTGCTCTTCCCGCAAGCCAGCCGTTACCGTCGCTCGGGTGACGAGCACACCCGTGCCTCCGACGGCGATAGCCACCGCCACGCCCATTTGTAGTTTGGTAAGGCTCATAAAAGTTGTCCACGCACCGGCTCCGCCCGCGGCTGTGCCGATTCCGACCCCAATCGCCGCCGCTCCACCGCCCGCCATCACGACGCCCGTCACCGCCGCGGCGAGCCCGGCCGGTGCGGCGACCACCGCCTGATTTGCCAGCGCCACGGCGAGCACCGCACTCGTCGACTTCACGCCGCGGCGTTCGAGCTGCGCACGCAATTTGTCGAGCGCACGCTCCACCCGCATGCGGGCGGTGTTGTCGTTCACATTAAGTTTCGCACCGACGCTCGCGAAGTCGCGCCCCTCGAAGAAGCGCAGCAAGATCGCCTCGCGATCGCCGTCGCCAAGTTCGCCCAAAACCTCATCGAGCACCGGGCGCACGCGCGTCCAGTCGAGCTGGGCCGCCGGGTCGTCAGAGAGGAAAAGTTCTTGCATAAGGTGAGCCTCCGCCTCGCGCGCATGCCGGCGCCGCTCGCCACGAACCAGTTTCGCCGCTGCAAACCGCGTGCTCGTGAACAGCCAGCCCGCGAGCACACGCTGGTTTGCGACCGTCCCCGCCTTCCGCGCGAGATCGGCGAACACGAGCTGCGCGACATCCTGCGCGAGGTGCGCATCGCCGTTCACCTGCCGCAACGCACACGAGTAAACGAGGTTCACATGCCGCCGGACGAGTTCGGCAAAATCCGCCTCGGCGTGCGAGCCGGCGTAGCGGCGGAGGAGTTCGGCGTCTTCGAGCATGGCAGGTGTTCAACCTCTAGCACCCGCCGCCGAGAAAATCGCACAAGAAAATATGCTCGTGCAGCAGTTTCGATTCATGACTACCCGCGCGGCGAAAACGCCCGAGCCATCCTTTCATCAAAGAGTCCGCGTCTACCGTGAAGCACGCCCTTCTGCCGCGCTTTGCTGCTCACGTCGTTTCCATAAGCCGCTAATGAACTTGTTCGGCGGCACCACGAACCGCCAACCGTCCGGCGCGAGTTGAAACAATAGGGTCGGTTCCGAATAGCGCCCATTTTTAAGCGGCGTCTTGGACTGGAGGGTCCGGTAAGTGGGGTCGGTGGCCGCACCTAGTTCCAGACCGTATATTTCGCTCAAGCTGAATCCAGTCGGAAACGATGTTGCCCCCACTTCCTCCTTTGTGATCTGAAAGCCCGGCATAGTTCCCAATCCGGTGAGCAACCCGGCCACGAAGTGGTAGGGGTCCCGGAATTCCAACCGCTTTGCCACGGGGAGTTTTTCCCAAATCCCCTGCGCTTCCTGTCGGACCGGCTCAGGCAACACAATTGTTGCCGCGAGCGTTTCTATATCGCCGCGATTTGACGCCCAATAGAACGTCTCCAGCGCGTCCCGCGGAGTCGCCTTCCCGCGATTCGTCATCTTGTCAGCCGGCATCAATTCGTTGTCGGCCAATTGTTCTGCCGAGACCGGTCTACTTGGTTTTGAGCGCGCGGCGGCGATGGCCTGAAGCAGGCTCGCGTTGTCGGCGTCCGCAGCGTCGGCTCGATTCGACTCTGCCGCCCTGCGCTGCTCCACATTCCCCAACTTCACCCGTAGTTCATGCTGTTGCTCGGCCGCACGCTTCCGCTCCTCGCGGGCCGCCCGATACTGAAGCACGCCAGCCCCAACCGCCACAATCGCCACTGCCACCATGATTTTAGTTGTGCTCATAAATCCGAGAAAACCCGCGAGGGTGGCCGTGCCGCCAATCGCCGCTCCCGCGAGCGCTACACCCGTGACTGCTGCGGCCAGCCCGGCGGGAGCGGCGATACCCACCTGATTCGCCAACGCAACGCCCAGCGCGGTCGTCGTCGACGTGATGCCGCGCCGCCCGAGGCCGACGCGCAATTTCTCGAGCGCACGCTCCACGCGCATCCGCGCGGCGGCCTCGGTCAGGCGCAACGTCGCGCCGATTTCGGCGAATGGCCGGCCCTCGAAAAAACGCAGCACGACCGCGTCGCGGTCGCGTTCACCGAGTTCGCCGATCGCCTGGTCGAGCACGGGCGCGAGTTTCTGCCAGTCGGCGTCGCCGCCGGGATGGGATTGGGAAGAAATTTCCTGCATGGCTGAGGCCTCCTGTTCGCGGGCGCGGCGGCGGCGCTCGGCGCGCACGACATCCGACGCAGCAAATTGCGCACTGCGGTAAAGCCAGCCACCCAGCACCGCATAGCCGGAAAGCGACCGCGCCTTCCGCGCGAGATCCGTGAACACCCGCTGCGCGACATCTTCCGCCAGATGCGCATCGCCGCCGCACTGGCGCAGTGCGACGGAATAGACGAGATTCACCTGCCGCCGCACAAGTTCACCAAACGCCGCCTCCGATTTTTCGTCGGCATAACAGCGGAGCAACTCAACTTCGGTGGGCATCTTTTCCCCATAGCAGGCACCGCCACCGAAACCGAACAAGAAATCCTGTCCCACGGCGCGCGTGAGCGCCGAAACGGGAAACGAGCTAGTCGGAAGCCGCGAAGCCAGGCGCATCCCACGCCCTGCGCGCCGCGGCTTCCCGCTTGAAATTTTGCCGGCCTATTTCCTCGCCGCTTTCAGGGCAGCCGCCGGCGCGGTGTTAAACTCGCGTTCGGCTTTGGTCTGCGCCACCGCGGTTACCGCCACCGTTCGCAGGGCGGCGAGCTGCGCCGGCTGCAACCAGCCCTGCGCCTGCGCCATCAGGGCCTCGACATTCAACGCCGGCAGCTCCACCCGCCCCGCGGCGTTTCGCGCCTGCGCCGCCACGAGCGCGACCAATTGCTCCGTCTGCCCCGGCGCGAGCGGCGCCTCGGAATTGGCCAGCGCCCCCACCACTTGATTCGCGACGACGCGCGCCGGCCCCGTGGATTGAAAGCGCTCCAGCGCCAGCGCCGCGGCCTCGCCCAACGCCTGCCGCACCGCCGCCTGCTGCTCCGTCTCGATCTGGGCGTTCAGCACCTCAAACACCTCGAATTGATCCGCGCGGTCGAAGTTGGGGTTGCGCGCCCGCGCCTCGGCCACCGCCTTCCCCAAGAGCTTCTTTCCGTTCTCGTCGCAATCGAGCAGGAGATTCCTGAGCTGCTCGCTTTGCCCGGGCGTGAGGTTGAGTTCGCGATACAGCGGCGCATAGGCGGTATCGACACTCCTGGCGCTGTTCGCGCGCGCTTCCTCACGCGTCGTCGAGCCTGAGCGTAAATAGAACCCGCTTGCGACCGCTTTCGCCTCCGCCGACAACGTCGGCGGCGTCGGGGCCGGGCTGCTGGCCGGCGTCGGTGGGCTCGCGAGCGTCGGCTTGAAACCGAGAAACGAAATTGCGGCGCGGACCGCTTCCACTTCGCGTTGGAGCGTTGCGTTCTGTTTGTCAGCCGCGGCGAGACGCTGTTGCGCCGCCTCCAAGTGCCCGCGCCATCCCGCCTCCGCGTCCCCGGCTGCCGCGCGCGCCCGGCGCAACGCGGTGAATTCGTAAAGCGAGACGCCGATCGCCAGCACGGCGACGGCGGCAGCCAATGTGGTTTTTGCTTTCATAAAAATGATCGCTGCCGTCACCGCTCCGCTCGCCCCCGCCGCTCCGCCCGCGAGGGCTGCGCCCGTCACGCTTGCCGCCAGTCCGGCCGGCGCCGCCGTGCCGGCCTGATTCGCCAACGCGATCCCGAGTGCGGCGGTCGTCGAAGTGACGCCGCGGCGCGCGAGCGACGCGTGCAGCTTGTCGAGCGCACGCTCCACGCGCATCCGCGCGGCGTTTTCGGTGAGGCGCAGGCGCGCCCCAATGTCGGCGAACGAGCAGCCGGTGAAAAAGCGCAACAAGACGGCGTCGCGATCGCGTTCGTCGAGTTCGGCGATGGCGGCGTCGATCGTCGGGCGGACGCGGTCCCATTCGACTGCGCTGGCCGGTGACGGTGAGGAAGAGAGTTCGTCCATGATGTGAGCTTCCTGTTCCCGCGCGCGGCGACGCCGCTCCAGACGGACGACGTCGCTCGCGGCGAAATGCGTGCTGCGGTAAAGCCACCCGCTCAACGCCGGCCGCTCCGCCAGCGCCGCCGCCTTACGCGCGAGATCGGTGAACACCTTTTGCGCGACATCCTCCGCGAGATGCGCATCGCCCGCCACCTGCCGCAGCGCCACCGAATAGACGAGGTTGAGATGTCGCCGCACGAGTTCGGCAAAAGCAGCCTCGGATTTTTCCGAGGCATAGCGGCGGAGGAGTTCGGCGTCGTCTTGCATGGCGGTTCTGCACTATGGCAGTCGCCGCCTTGGAAATCGCACAAAAAAAGTGCCGGCCCTCACAAGTTTTCGCCACTCGTCGCAGGCGCGATCCAGCTGGATTGCTTCGTCGCTGCGCTCCTCGCAATGACAGTCCAAAAATCCAGAGGTGTTGGTTTCACTTCAACATCCCCTGCGTCCTGCGCACGAGGTCGAGGAATTCCGCGCGATATCCGCCCGGATCGCCGCCGTCGTTGGTCGCGGTCGCGGCCCATGCCGCGACATCTTGCATCGTCGCGCTGCCGCGGTGCGTCGAGCCGCGCAGGATCATACCGTATTGCGCGACGGCGGCGGCGAAACGGAAATCCGCACTCGCCGCGGCAAACGCGCGGCCGCGATCCACGAGCGGGAATTCCAGTTTGCGGCTGAGGCTGAGCAGGCCGGCGTCCGGTTTCTTGAAACGCACTGCGACCGTGAGCAGCTCGTCGCTCGGCGGCGTGACCACACCCGTCGGCATTTCCAATCGCGAGCTCACCGCGGTGCGCGCGCCGTATCGCCGCGGCTCCAGCGCCGGCGGCGCATCGGGCCGCTTCGGCTCCGCGCCGACGGGAATGATTTCGTAGAGCGCGGTGACGGTGTGGCCCGCACCGATCTCGCCGGCGTCGACCTTGTCGTTGTTGAAATCCTCCTTCTTCAGCAGCCGGTTCTCGTAGCCGATGAGCCGGTAGCTCGACACTTTCGCCGGGTTGAACTCGACCTGAATCTTCACGTCCTTCGCGACGGTGACGAGCGTGCCGCTGACCTGCTCGACGAGGAGTTTCTCCGCCTCGCGGCGCGTGTCGATGTAGCCGTAGTTGCCGTTGCCATGGTTCGCGAGCTTCTCGAGCGTGGCGTCCTTGTAGTTGCCCATGCCGAAACCGAGCACGGTGAGATAGACACCCGACGCCGCCTTCTCCTCGATCAGCCGCACGAGTTCGCCTTCGCTGGTCGCACCGACGTTGAAATCGCCGTCGGTGCAAAGGATCACGCGGTTGATGCCGGCGGCGGCGAAGTTGGCCCGCGCGATTTCGTAGGCGAGCTTGATGCCCATCGCGCCATTGGTGGCGCCGCCGGGCGTGAGCACATCGAGGGCGTTGAGGATTTCGCGCGAGCGCGCGACCGGCGTCGAGGGCAGCGCGAGCCCCGACTCGCCGGCATACGTGACGATCGCGACGCGGTCGTCGGCGCGGAGGCGGCCGAGCAGCAGGCGCATCGACTGCTTCACGAGCGGAAGCTTGTTGGGCTCGTTCATCGAGCCGGAGACATCGAGGAGAAACACGAGGTTGGCCGGCGCGCGCTCCGCCGTGGAAACCTCGCGCGCCTTCAGCCCGATGCGCACGAGCCGGTGCGTCGGCGCCCACGGGGCCGTGGCGATCTCGAGGGTGGCGGCGAAGGGATCGGAGTTTTTCGGCGGGGCGTAACGGTAGGGAAAATAATTCAGCATTTCCTCGATGCGCACGGCGTCGGCCGGCGGCGGCGTGCCCTGCGCGATGATGCGGCGGACGTTCGCATAGCTCGCGGTATCGACATCGATGGAAAACGTGGACTGCGGATTCTCCTCCGCGCCGAGGAAATCGTTGTCCGGCGTGTGGCTGTAGGCCTCGGTGTTGCGGCCGAACCTCGCGCCCGGAGGCGGCGGCGGGAGATTGGCACGCTCGATGCGGCTGCCCGTGCTCAGGCTGCTCGCGCCGAAACTCCCCGTGCGTTCCGCCGTCACGGTAAACGCCGACAGCACGACGATCTCGCCCGTCGCCACGAGTGTGGCACTGCCCGGTGAGGCCGGGCCGAAGTTCGGCAGAATCGACGGCGTGTGCGGATAAGCCGGCGTCGGCGCGACGACGGCGCGAAACGGCTCGGGCACGCGCGCCACGAGCAACGGCGTCTCTGGCGGCGTCGCCGAGAGCGGCATTGTCGGCGCCATCGCCGTCGAAGGCGCGAGCGTCCCACTCGCAGTCGGCATCGCGGCGCTCGCGGCTGTGTTCGCCGCGACATTCGTCTCCCGCTCGTGTTTCGCCTGATCCATCAGCGTGAGATCGCTTTCGAGAAACGCCGACGCGACGACGTGCTCGCTCGCAGTCCCGGGCATCGCCCCCGTGCCCGCCACCTCGACCGTGGGCGACGCCGCCGCCGCCACGACGCCCGTCTCCACCGAGCCCGCGCCCGCGCCGATGGACACCGCCGCCGCCGCGATCGATTGCGACGCGGCGCGCGATTTCGTCTCGCGCCGCGAATCGTCGCGCAACGCAAACATCACGGCGAAGCACGCCGCCGCCAATCCGCTCACGACAAAATACAGCTGCGGAAATCGCAGGAGATTTTTCGCGGCGCGTCGCTCGCCACCATCGAGCACCTGCGGATCGTGGCCGGGGATAATCGCGGCGCGATCAAACCGCACCCCCACTCCATTATTATCCACGGCCGGCACCTCCTCCGCCGCCAGCGCGCGCGCAAGCTGCGCCGAAGTTGCGCGGATCGACTCGACCTCGGCGCGCAACGCCGGGTCGGCGCGCAGCGCGGCCTCGACGGCGGCGCGTGCCTCGCCCTCCAGCTCCCCGAGCGCATAGGCGGTGAGCCGGGGATCGTCGGGTGAGAGTGTGGGGTGGTTCATCGGGCGCGTTCCTTACGGCCGCTGGGCCGCGAATTCCGTGCGCAGGCGCGCCACGGCGGTGTGGATCAAAAAACCCACGTTGGTCACCGAATGCTCGGTGATCCGGGCGATTTCCTTGTAGGAAAAACCATTTTGAAATTTGAGCCGCACGACCTCCTGTTGGTTGGGCGGCAGATTTTCTATCAGTTTCAAGATCTCGGCCTGCGTCTCGGCATGCTCCAGTTCGCGGCCCGGCCGTGGATCGGCGGCGGTCACGCGCTCGATCTGGCCGTCCTCAAACCGTTTCATCCGGCCTTCCTTGCGCAGCACGTCGAAGGCGGCGTGGCGGCAGACGGTGAACAACCACTCGACCGTGTGCCCGTTAACTGCCGCCGGCGGTTGCCCCATGAGTTTGACGAAGGTGTCCTGCACGACATCGCGCGCCCGGTCCGGATCGCCGAGGAGGCGGGCCGCGTAGCGGGTGAGCGGTGCGGATTGGTCCGCGAACGTGCGCTCCAGAAAACCGTGGTCTTCATGCGATGTAGCCCGGGAGTTCGGAGACGGGGTGAACATGCGGGTCCACCGGTTAGACGCGCGGGGGACACGTTTCTTAGAAAAGATTTTTGCCTAACCCGCCAGCCCGCGTTTCGCTGCGCCACCTCATGCGCCTCCGCCCGCCGTTTTCCCCGCGTCTCGCCCTTGCCACGGTCCTGACCTGCGTAGCCTTGGGTGAAGCCGGTTGCGCCAAACGCGAGACGCCCGTCGAGGAAGGCATCCGCACACGCACGCTGCTCCTCGGCAACCAAAACGAACCCGCCTCCTTCGACCCGCACCTCTACGACTCGGCGACCGAATTCAACATCATCGGCGCGCTCTTCGAGGGCCTCACGACCTTCGACGAGAAAACCGCCACGCCCGCGCCCGGCGTCGCCGAGCGCTGGGAGATTTCAGCCGACGGTTTGACCTACACGTTTCACCTGCGCGCCAACGCCCGCTGGTCCAACGGCGACCGCCTGACCGCCCGCGATTTCGCGTGGTCGTTCGAGCGCTACCTCTCGCCCGCGCTCGCCTCCGCCTACGCCTACATGCTCTCGCCGATCCGCGGCGCGGATGCGTTTAACGCCGGGAAGACGAAAAATTTCGCCGACGTCGGCGTCGAGGCGATCGACGACACCACGCTGCGCCTCACGCTCACGCGGCCCGCGCCCTACGTGCTCGGCATGACGGTGACGCTGATGCCGATCCACCGCGCCTCCGTGGAGCGCGCCGGTCGTGCCGACGACCGCACCTCGCCGTGGGCGCGCCCCGGCCAGCTCGTGGGCAACGGCGCCTTCACCCTCACCGAGTGGCGGCCCAACGCCCGCGTCGTCGTCACGAAAAATCCGCACTACTGGGGCGCGGCTACAAATGCGATCGAGCGGATCATTTTCCATCCGATCGAAAAGGCCGACACCGAGGAGCTGAACTTTCGCGCCGGGCAGCTGCACGTCACCTTCGACATCCCGCCCTCAAAGATTCCCGTCTATCGCAAGGAGGCGCCCGACCGCCTGCGCCTCGATCCGCTGCTCAACGTGATGTTCGTCAACTTCAACGTCACCAAACCGCCGCTGAACGATGGGCGCGTGCGCCGCGCACTCGCCCTCACGCTGGATCGCGCCGCGATCTCCGGCAGCGTGTTCAACGGCGCGCGTCGGCCGGCCCGCACCTTGGTGCCGCCGAATTGCGGCGGCTACGCCGGGCCGGACGGCCAGCGCGAGGACTTCGCCGCCGCGCGCGAGTTGCTCGCTGCCGCCGGCTATCCCAAAGGGAAAAATTTCCCCGCGATGGCGATGCTCGTGCGCAACGACGCCACGATGCCGAAGGTCGCGGAAATCATCCAGGCGCTGTGGCACCGCGAGCTCGGCGTGAAAATCACCATTGAACCCTCCGAACAGAAGACGTGGGTCGCGGACCGCAACGCCCTGCGCCACACCATTGCGATTGGCACCTTCACGGGAGACTTCCCGGACCCGACGAACTTTCTAGATATCTTCCGCACCGGTCACGGCAGCAACTCCAGCGGCTGGGCCAACCCCGCCTACGATCGTCTCCTCGATGCAGCCGCCGCCATCGTCGATCCCGCTGCGCGACTCGCCCGGTTGCGCGACGCCGAAAATCTCCTGCTCGACGAAGCCGCCCTCGCGCCGGTGGTCTTCGGCGCCCGCACCTACCTGATTCATCCCACCGTGAAAAACTGGGAGCCCGCCCCGATGGGCATCCACCGTTACCAGCTCGTGCGCATCGAAAAATAATTCGCTCCTCTGGCGTGGCGGGCTATGACCGCCGTGCGTCGCTCGCCGAACGAATCCTTCCGCATGTCGCTTCATCTCCGCCACCACTCGCTGCTTTTCGTGTCGTTCGTGTTTTTCGTGGTGCCCCTCTGTGTCGGCCTCTCGCTCGCCCGCGCCGCCGACGCCGAGTTCGTCCGCGTCTGGCCCGGCTGGCGCGACGCCGATGCCTTTGACCGCATCGCCGAATATTTCGGTGGCAGCGAAACCCACGGTAAACAGCTCGTGCTGCGCACGCACGCGGAGACGCGCGCCGGCTACTATTTTCTCCTTCGCGTGAAAAACGCCGCCGCGCTAGCAGGCGCGACGTTTCAAGTCAGCGTCATCCGCCCTGACGCGCCCGAGCCGAAAGTCTTTTCCTTTCCCACCGCGCTGCCGGAGAAGGAAACCGTGCTCCAACTCGGCCTCACCGGCGCCGACTGGCCCGGCGGAAAAAAGGCGAACCCCGTCGCGTGGAAAATCGCCCTACTCGCCGCCGACGGCCGCACCCTCGCCGAGCACAAAAGCTTCCTGTGGGAAAAACCCACGAAGTGACCGCCGCGCCCGACGGCGCCACCGGTTGGTCCGCGTGGCAACCGCTCGCCGGCGTGCCGGCAATCACCAGCGACGTGTTCACCGAGACGCTCGACGGCGGCCAGGCCTTTCGCTGGCACCGCGAAGGCGATGACGCGTGGCGCGGCGTCTGGGCGAACAACCTCGTGCGCCTTCGCCTCGCTCCGCGCGATCGCGTTGAGTGGAGCGCACCAATCACGGACCACGACGAGACCGAACACTCGCTCTCCGCGTATTTCGCCACCGACCGCGATTTCGCCGCGCTCACCGACTCGCTCCCGTGGCGTAGCGATCCGCATCTCGCGCGGTGCCTCGCGGCGTTTCCGGGTCTGCGCATTTTGCGCCAGCCCTTCGGCGAAACGCTCCTCGGCTTCCTCTGCAGCGCGACAAAGCAAATCGTGCAGATCAAACAGATGCTCGCGCTCCTCGCCGATCGCCACGGCGCGCCGATTTGTAGGGCGGGGTCTCCCGACCCCGCCGCGCGCACGTCAACCCAATCCACGGCGGGGTCAGGAGACCCCGCCCTACATTCAATCAACCGCCTGCCGACTTGGGCCGAGCTCGCGCAAATCCCCGAGACCACGCTGCGGGATTGCCAGCTCGGGTTCCGCGCGAAATTCATTTCCCAGACAGCGCAATTTCTCGCCGCGCATCCCGGCTGGCTGGCGGAAACGGAAGCCGCGCCCTACGCCCTCGCGAAAGAACGCCTCTGCTCGCTCCCGGGCGTCGGTGAAAAAATCGCCGATTGCGTGCTGCTCTTCGGTGCCGGGCGACTCGAGGCGTTTCCCGTGGACACGTGGATTCTAAAAGCGCTCGCCCGCCGCTACGATCTCGTCGGCTGGAAGCCTGCGCAGGTCGCACAATTCGGCCGGGCCCACTTCGGCCCGCTCGCGGGTCTCGCGCAGCAATTTCTCTTCGCGTGGGAGCGGCAGCAGGGCCGCTAGTGTAGTGTCCCGCAATTGAGTCGGCATAAGCGCGCGGCCGGTAGGATGGCCGGATGTCACGAACCAGTCTGCCGGTCGTTTTGTCGGACGCGGAGATGATCCGCCTTGAGCAGTGGATCCGTGCGGGTTCAACGCCGCAGCAGGTCGTGCTGCGTGCGCGGATCATTCGGGGCGCCGCGCAGGGACAGTCCGACAAGACCACCGCGATGGCGCTCGGGATTCGT
>JANXSC010000049.1 GCA_025352845.1 Opitutaceae bacterium | reverse complement strand
CGCGTTGACCCCAACGCGCTTTCAGGACGTAGTCGTAATCCGAGCGCGTTGGGGTCAACGCGCTTCACTTTCCGCCAGCCGCACTTCTCTACGCGCCGCCAGATCGTAACGCGCGCCGGCGCGCAGGATTTCCGGCGTCGCCTCGGGCTTCGCGAAGAACCGCACGTTGCCCGCGCCCACAACCTCGCAACGATCGCCGCGCGCGATGACGGCCGTCGCCTCGTCGAGCGCGATGCCGAGCAGCGTCGGATGCGCTTTCAAAACCGGTCGCAAATCCTCGGCCCGTTTGCGCGTGTCGACGTGCTGATCGATCGTGGTGGCGCGCAGAAAACCGAAGCCTTCCTCGTGACCGGGAGACATCATGATGGTGTTGCCCGAGGGCGCGCCGCGCACGAGGTAGCTGCCCTGAATCGTCGCGCCCGCCGAGCTGCCGCCGATCACGCCGCCGCGCGTGAGCAGGGCGAATAATTCCCGCTGCGTGCGCGTGCCGAGATACGCATCGGCCAGTCGCCACTGGCGTCCGCCCGTAATCCACACGGCGCGCGCCGTCCGCAGCGGAGTCGTGAATTCGTCCGTATCCGCGATCTTCGGATCGCGCGTGTGCATTTGCGTGACCTGGCTGGCGCCGAGCGCCCGCAGCGCCGCCGCTGATTTGTCGTCCGGGTTTTCGCCCTCGTTGGCGGTGGGAATCACCACGATCGCCGCGTCTTTTCCGCCCGCGAGTTCGAGAAACACCGGCCACAGCCCCGCCATCGCGCCGCCGCCCACGACGAGCAGCGTGCCGCGCTCGGGGCCGACACGTGTCGCCATAGCCGTGGGAGATTCCGCGGCCAACGCGGAGATCGCCAACGTCACGAACGCGAGCAGCGCGCGCCTCATTGCATCACGCCGATGCGCCGCGTGGGCGTGGCCTCGCCGCGGTGCGCACGCAGGAGTTCGCGGCGCAACCAGTCGAGCGCGGCGTTTACGGCACGCACCTTCACGGTCGGCCGCGGGCCGGGGTAGCTGAGTTTTTTCGACCACACGCCGGCGGGGGAAAACAGCGCGATGAAAATTGTGCCGACCGCATTCGCGCCCGGCGACGCGCCCGTCTCCGCCGCACCGGCGAAACCCGTCACCGCGAGCGCGTAGTCGGCGCCGAGCGTCTCGGCCGCGCCGGTGGCCATCGCGACCGCGGCCTCGTCACTCACCGCGCCGTGTTGGAGCAGCAGGCACTCGGGCACACCGAGGAGCTGCATCTTCGCGTCGTTCGAGCAGCACACGACGCCGCCGGCGAAAAATTTGCACGCCCCGCAGACCTCGGTGAAGGCGTTGGCCAGCAAACCGCCGGTCGCCGTCTCGACCACCGCGAGTTTTTTTTCCTGACCGCGCAACAGCTCCGCGCACACCCGCGCGAGCGAATCATGGCCGTAGCACATGAAGTCATCGCCGAGCAGTGTCGCGCATTCGCCCGCCACCGCTTCGAGATCCGAAGTCGTCAGCGCACCGCTCGGCGAACTCACGCGGCAATCCACCGCGCCCTGGTGCGCGCAGAACGCCACGCTCAACGCCGGACCCACGCGGTCGAAGATCGGTTGGAGTTTCGTTTCGAGGGCGGATTCGCCGACGCCGGCCGTGCGCAACTGCACATAGGCCTCGCGCTCGAGCAGGAGCCCGCGCGCCGCGAGTCGGGGCACCACCTGATCCACGAACATCGGTTGCAGCTCGTTGGGCGGGCCGGGCAACATCACCAGCACCTTGCCATCCTGTTCGGCCCACAGGCCGGGCGCGGTGCCGTTTGGATTGTTCAACACTTCCCCGCGCTCGAAGACGTAGGCCTGCTTGAGATTGTTGTCCGTCATCTTCCGACCATGGCGGGCAAACCGCTCCTCGATCGCCTGCTTGATGGCGGCGTTGAAAATCAGTTTCTGCCCCAGCACCTCGGCGACGACATCGCGCGTGCGGTCGTCGCAGGTCGGGCCGAGGCCGCCGGTCGTGATGATCACATCCGCCCGCGCCCAGCTTTCGCGAAACTGCGCCGCGATGGCGTCGGCCTCGTCGGTAATCGTCACGTTGCGCCGCAGGAGAGCGCCGCGGCGGCCGAGTTGCGCGCCGATGAAGGTGAGGTGGCCGTTGGCCGTGAGCCCGAGCAGCAGCTCGTCGCCAAGCGTAATCAGCTCGTAGCGGACTTGGAGGGCGGGACGGCGCGGGGCTGAGCCGTCGGTGTTGTGGGCGGAAACCATACTTGCGGGGCGGGAAATTAGGCGGATTCTCCGAAAATGCCAGCGATGTTTCCGCGCCCGATCCCGCGATGAGCGAGAACCAACCGATCACGTTGAAGGAAAAAGTCCGCGCACTGCCGGACAAGCCGGGCGTTTACCTGATGAAGGATCGACTCGGCCGGATCATCTACGTCGGCAAGGCGCGCAGCCTGAAGAAGCGAGTGTCGTCGTATTTCCAGCGCGGGCGCGCGCGCACGATCGACCAGCCGAAGATCCGCGCGCTCCTCCAGCTCATCGCCGATGTGGAAACCATCGAGGTGAAGTCCGAGCCCGAGGCCCTGCTCCTCGAGGGCAAACTGATCAAGCAGTGGCGGCCGCGCTACAACACCGACTTCACCGACGACAAACGCTTCCTCCTCGTGCGCGTCGATCTCGGCGAAGAGTTGCCGCGCTTCCGGCTCACGCGCCTGAAGAAAGAGGATCGCTCGCGCTACTTCGGGCCGTTCGCGCACAGCGGCCTGCTGCGCAAAACGCTCGCGCAGATGCGGCGGCAATTTGGGATTTTGCTCGCCGACAGCACGCCGCAAAAACTCCCCGACGGCACGTGGCAACTCTACGACGACGTGCGCGAGGAACTCTACGGCACCGAAAACCTCGTCACCGCCGAGGCGTATCGCCGCCGCGTCGAGGACGCGTGCGCGTTTCTCGAGGGAAAATCGCGCGAGTGGCTGGAGACGCTCCGCACCGAGATGACCAACGCCGCCACGCGGCAGGAGTTCGAGAAAGCCGCCAGCCTGCGCGACGTCGTCTTCGCGCTCGAGGAAACGCTTCGCAAGACCCGCCGCTTCGAGCGCACCGATCACACGCGGCCCGAGGGCGACCTGGAATCGCTCGCCGCGCTGCAACTCGCGCTCGGCCTCCCCGCTCCGCCGCGCACGATGGAGTGCTTCGACATCTCGCACATCTCGGGCACGTTCGTCGTCGCCTCGATGGTGCACTTCGCCGACGGCCGGCCCGACAAGGACAACTACCGCCGTTTCCAAATCAAAAGCTTCATTGGTAACGACGACTACCGCGCGATGGAGGAGGTCGTCGGGCGCCGCTACCGCCGCCTCACCGAGGAGAAAAAACCTCTCCCCGATCTCGTCGTGATCGACGGCGGCCGCGGCCAGATCGGTGCGGCGCTGAAAGCGTTCCTCGCGCTCGACCTCACGCCGCCCGCGCTCATCGGCCTCGCGAAGCAGCACGAGACGATCATTTTTCCCGACGAGCGCCCGCCGCTCAACCTGCCGCTGAATCATCCCGGCCTGAACGTGCTCCAGCGCCTGCGCGACGAAGCGCACCGCTTCGCCAACACCTACAACGCCGACCTCCGCTCCAAAAAAATTCGCGAGAGCGTGCTCGACGATTTCCCCGGCCTCGGCCCCGTCCGCCGCGCGGCGCTCCTCGCGCATTTTTCCTCCATCGAAAAACTCCGCGCCGCGACCGCCGAACAAATCGCCGAAGTTCCGGGCTTCGGCGGTAAACTGGCGGCGGAGTTACACGCGTTTCTTTGTAGCTAGGCTTCGACCGCCATCACGCACGCTCGCGGAGGTAGCGGCGGATGTCGTTGTGGGTGCCGAGAGTCTTGACCACGAGCAAATCCCCGTCGCGCTCGAACAATATGCGAATCTGAAGTCCCACCCGTGCTTCAAAAATTCCGCGCCGCAACTGGCGGACGCCAAGTCCCGTATGCGCGTGCGGTCGCCCGAACGCGGCCGGCAATTGCCGCAACACCGCGATCACGCCGGCCTGCTGCTCAGGCGTGAACTTTGCCAGCGCGGCGCGGCTGTTTTTGTCGGCGACGACGCTTAGCATGGGGTAAGGAGGACGCGATTTCGTCTAGCGAGACCAATTCACCCTTCACCTTGGCGATCTGTGTTTCGGCCTTCATTCGGTTTGTCGCACGGTCGGCCTCCTCACGAGTCAGGCCATACTCGGTTTCCATGTAGTCGGCGGCCTGGATGGGCACCGGCCGCAACGCGACCACTTGGGCGCCCACGATCACGCCGATTTCCTCGCCCTTCACTGCCCGGGCCAGCCAATGGCCGAGTTGGGCACGGGCGGCGGTGACGGTCAGGGTTTGCATGTCTCTTAAAAGACTTTATTGGGATAGCGTGTCAAGCGGGCGTCGCCTCGCCCGGATCGAGCATTTTTCCAGCATCGAAAAATTCCGCGCCGCGACCGCCGAGGAAATCGCCGAAATCTCCGGCTTTGGCGCCAAACTCGCAGTGCATGGTGAGCGTGCCAGCACGTCGGCCTGATAGGAGATTCAGTCGGTTGACAGAAAAGGGGCATTCGGATCTGGGTCATACGCAAATGGCCGAGTCGCCTATCGAATCATTCCCAATCTCCGGATCCGAAAACACGTCTTACAACCATGAAATACAAATTCCCTGACTACGTTTGTGTTGTCGTCGGCTCAAGCAGTGGAATCCCAAATTTGGCGGAAGTGTATGCGGACTATCCCTCGGCGCGAGCGAGGACTCGCCAGAACACTAGATGAAGAAAAAGAGGCCATCGCGGTCATCCAGACCAAACTAAAATCGGCGAAGAGATAGTTTTCGTGCCGATGATTAGCGGAGAATGAATCCAGCGCCCTGCATCTGCACTGCTCCGGTCGCGGATTGCAGCCAACGCAGCCATGCCAAAATCGTTGATGCGCGTCGCGCCGGCGTGCTGGCGTGAATGCTCGCGTGGCGCTCAAGTAACGCAGCGATTTCCACCCTAGTGATTTCGCGCTGACCACCCCGCGCCAGTAGTTCAAGGGCCGCACGCATCGGAGGAAAACGAGCCAAGAGTCCCGCTAACAGTTGTCGCCGCTCATCTGCCGGGCGACCTACATATTCGCGCCCCAAGTCCGTGAGCACATAGGTGAAATCTGGTTCCTGGCTCACCAATCCGAGAAACTCAGCCGCTTGCCGGTAATAACTGCTTTGGCGTGGATCGAATCCGTAATGAACAGCCAGTTTCGCAGAGCTATTTATCCCTTGCTCCACCAGCAGCGGAATTTCGGCCACGCGCCAGAACGAATCCGCCTGCGGCACATCCCACGTTTGAGAGTGCGAATGCCGGACGCCATGCGCGTGAAGCAGCTCATCCACGGTCAAACGCGTTTTTTTAGGTTCGATGAGAAAACTCTGCCCACGGGTGAGCCGCAACGACTGGTATTGGTCATCGTTCGCAAACTCATACTCCCAGAATCTGTAGAGTCGTTTGCCCGCAACCTCCAAAGAGCAGAAGAACCACGGACGAATGCGTTTCTGCGGTATTTCCAAACGCCACTTTCGATACGGGTAGAACAACTGCCGCACGATGAAGTCCTCTGGATCGCCAACTTTTGCTTCAATCAGCACGACTTCCGCGCGGCCCTCGCAACCCAGATCAACTTCGACCTGAACACCGGCCTTCACCTGAACCGGTCCGACCCTTCCAACATGAAACTGGATCGCCGGCATCCGTTTGCGCCCGCGAATGGTCTGGCGCAGGCCCCTCGAAGTCGCGAATCCCTCAATCAAGCCAACATTGAAGCAATAATCGATGTGCTGTGATTCGCTGTCGCCGACGCCGAGCGTCTCCAATTCAAAATCGAGTTGTGGTCGAAAAATTGTGGGCGGTTCGGAAAATTTTTCGAGCACATGATAGCCGTTGCCGCGCACCAGCACGTATTCGCCATTTTTGACCGGCAAAACGAAGTAACCATGCCGGCGCAAAGCCACCGGCAAGGAGGCGGCACAATCGATTTTGGCCATGAGCCGAAGCTCGTTGCCAGTGACGGATTCGATGTCGTCCTTGGTCAGCGTCACCAAATCCAATGCGGTGTTCACTCGTTCCTGCACGAGCTTTTCCCACGCCTCCTCGAATGGCATCACCATCGGCATGGATTCAGTCTCCCGCGCAAACGACTACCTCGTTCACTTCGCCGCGTTTTGAGCCGTCGCAATTGATGGCACGCCGGGCTTGGACCAAGCGGATTCTAAAATGGTGATAAAGTTCGTGAATGAATGGCGCGTCGGAATTCGAAAGCATGATTCGCACCCCACGCTGCGCCGCGTCGGCAAAAAGCGCGGCCAAGTCTCGCTGCTCCTGTGGACCAAAAGCTCCCTTGGTGTATCCGGTGAAGTTAGAGGTCAGGGAAATCGGATGATAAGGTGGATCGACGTAGGCGAAGTCACCGCGGCGGGCTTCGTTGAGGGTGTCACGGAAATCCTGCACCGCCAGATGCGTGTCGCGGAGCGCAAAACTCGCAGCTTGGATGTTGGCCCGCTCATAGAGCGAAGGATTCTTGTGTGAGCCGATCGGAACGTTGAATTCACCGCGAGCGTTGACGCGCCAAAGCCCGTTGAAACACGTCTTGTTGAGAAAGATCACTCGCGCCGCTCGTTCTACGACCCCGGTCAGGTGATGTTGGCTGCGGACAAAGTAGAAATAATGATCCCGGTCTGGGAGGAAGTGTGCGAGATGGTCATCAAGTCGCTGCATCAGCTCACCCGGATGATCCCGGACAGCCTGATAGGTGGCGACAAGCTCGGGATTGTTGTCGCGCAGAAAGGCCTTCATGCGCGGAAACCGGTGGCGGAGGTGAAAGAACACCGCACCACCGCCGACAAACGGCTCATAATAACGGCCAATTCGCGTCGGAAAAAACTCGTCGAACTGAGAGAGCAGTCCCGCTTTCCCACCGACCCACTTCAAAAATGGTCGCGCTTCTACGCGCTGGCCGGGCAAAACACGGGGGAGAGGCAGTGCAAGTTGAACTGTGGCTGAAGCTCCATATTCGGCCTGCGTTTCCGCGACCAAATGAGGTGGCTGTTCGGCATCGACTCGCGGGGCACCTTTGCTTCTTTGCGCAGTTAGCCTGACCGGTTGAGCGCATCTCGCATTGGATCTCGCAGTAGTGGAGCGCAGGCGTCGCGTGGGTTTCGGCACACTGAGATCGGATCGCGCCAGCTTGGCGATGAGCAAGATTTTTCGGCACGATCACAGGAGAACATTCTATTCCACCTTGCGCAATGACCGCCTGTCTCGCAGGTGATAAATTTGCAATGTTTCCGGCGTTTCGCGGCTGTTAGAGATCTTAGCCGAACAACACGCTTCGGACGGGTCGCGCACCTATCACGATGCAATACCCGTTTGGTCGGCGCATAGGTGGTCGCAGGAAGACGCGCTCGCTCTACGCCGGCGACCGTCGCGAGCTGCTCGTCGTTTACCGCCCCCGCCCGCTTAACGCGGAGCGGCATTCCCCGGCTTGACCCGGCCGGGCATCCCGGTAGGCCTTTTCCCATGCCAAGGGCCTACACGATCAAGGAAGCGCAGAAGAATCTTTCGGCCGTCGTGCGGCAGGCCGAGAAGGGCGGGCTCGCCACACTCACGCGGCACCACAAGCCCGTCGTCCACCTCATCAGCGCCGAACGGCTGGCCGCCATCGCCGAGACGATGGAAATCCTCGCCAACCCCGAGGCGATGAAGGCGATTCGCGACGCCAAGGCGGGCAAGGGCAAGACCTACGACGCGGCGGATCTCCCGGAGTGAAATTCAGGGTCAAAGTTCGGCCGCAGGTCTGGCAATACGCTTCGTCGCTCGGGCTCGAACACCGCCGCTCCTTCAAACGCGCGGTGCTCGGCCTGGGCGAAGAGCGGGGAGATATTCGTGCGCTGTGCGAGGAACTGGCCGGTTTTTATCGCCTCAAGGTGGCGCACTACCGCGTCATTTTCTGGTATCGGCCCGGCAGCGTGATCGAGTGCGTGTTCGCGGAGGAGCGGAAACTCGTCTACGAAATCTTCGCGGCCGAGATGAGTCGCATCGTTGGCGGCGAATAGGGAATGGCGGCGGTGCAATCCATCGCCGCAAAAATATTCTCCGCCTGAAAGACGGCTCGAACCCTCCCCTATTTCTTCAGCACGCGATCCGCGAAGTTGAGATACTGGGCCCAGTCGACGGCGGTGATATCGTGCGGGCCGGGGCGGAGGTGGTAGGCCAGCGCGTCGCCGAGGGCGGGTTGGCTGACGGGCGGCCACTCGGCGACACCGAGACCTTTTTTGCCGAAGAGCGTGTAAACGGGCTCGGCCATTTTCGCCGCCAAGAATTCCCCGCGCGGGTCCGCCCACTGGTCGTCCTCGGCGCTGGCCACATGCACCGGCCGCGGTGCGATGAGGGCGATCAATTCATGCGAATCGACCGGCAACGCCGCCTCGCGGGAGTTGTAGGCGCGGAAATTTTTCGCGAACCAGAAAGGGAACGACATGTTGATGCGCTCCACCGTCTCGCCGAAGATACGCTTGTTCAGCGCGGCGCCGCCCGCGCCCGAGTCGTTGGAAATCACGAGGGCGAAACGCTCGTCCTGCGCGCCGGCCCAGAGCGCGGCCTTGCCGAGTCGCGAGTGGCCGTGCACCGCGATGCGCGTGCCGTCGATCTCGGGATCGGCGGCGAGGACATCGAGCGCGCGGCTGAGACCCCAGGCCCAGATGCCGATCGCGCCCCACTCGTCGGGTTTGCGATCGTTGACCGCGCCCGTGCCGAAGAGCGTGGCGACATCACGGGTGAGGCCTTCGTTGCGATCTTCGCAGAGGTCGCCGTAGTAAACACTCGCGGTCGCGTAGCCGCGGGCCACGACGGTCTCGACGTTCCATCGTCCCGCATGCGCGCCGCGCGTGCCCTTGGTCACACGATTGTTGACGATTTTGAACTCGGGCGTCGCTCGCATCCACGCGGTCGAGAGCGCGATGCCGGGGTCGGCGTTCACGCAGTTGTTGCCATAATAATTCAGGCCGAGAAACGCCGGCCACGGTGCGTGCGTGCCCGCGGCACCCGCCGGCTGGTAGGTGAGCAGGTGCATCTTCGGGCCTTCTTTTTTCGCGGTGAACCACACGGTGATTTCCTTGCGGACGGCTTTGCCCCCGAGAGCGGCGCGATCAACGGAAGTTGTTTCCCAATGCATTCCCGCCGGCCGGCCGCCGGGCGTGCGGCCGTAAACCTCGCGCGCAAACAGCTCGAGCAACTCAGGTCGACGCTGCGTGCGCCACATCGTGGCGTCGCGCACGGGCGTGCCGTTTTCCAGCACGAGCGGATCGGGGAGCGTGTAGGCCGGGACCTTGGCTTCGTCGTAGTTGAAACCGGGAGTGTTGGCGGCAAACGCGACACTCGTCGCAAACAAAACAGACCACAGGGAGCGGAGGGGCATGGCCAAATCCTGCGCAAGCTGCCGCAACCGGCAAGCCCGGTGCTTTTCCCACTCGGAAAAAAGTCAGCGATGATTACCGTGCGACCTTCCATGCGCTCACGTCTCCGCTTTCCCTTCGTCATCCTCACGCTGTTGCTCGCGACCGGCGGGCTGCACGCCGAGGTCACGCTCGCGCCGTTGTTCACCGATGGCGCCGTGCTGCAACGCGACAAGCCTCTCTCGATTTGGGGCTGGGCCGAGGCAGGAGAAAAAGTCGCGGTCGCGTTTGCCGGGCAAAAACGCGAGGCGACGCCGGGGCCCGACGGTCGCTGGCTCGTTCTGCTCGAACCGCTGCCGGCCAACCCACTGGGGGCGGAACTCATCGTCGCGGGAAGAAACACCCTCACCCTGCGCGACGTCGTCGTAGGTGAAGTGTGGTTGTGCTCGGGTCAGTCCAATATGGAATGGCCGGTGAGCCGCGCCACCGACGCCGCGACGGAAATCGCCACCGCCATTTTCCCCCTGCTACGCCACGTGCGGATCGAGCACACGGTTGCGACGACGCCGGCCGACACCGTGAAGACCGGCGGCTGGCTGCCGGCGACGCCGCAGAATGTCGGCGCGTTTACCGCCGTGGGCTATTTTTTCGCGCGCGACCTGCACCAGAAACTCGGCGTGCCGATCGGGATCGTGCATAGTTCGTGGGGCGGCACGCCGGTCGAGTCGTGGATGAGCCCCGCCGCGCTCGCAGGCGATCCGGCGTTTGCGGTCGTCGGCGAGCGCTGGACCAAAAACCTCGCCGACTATTCGGCGAACAAAACGGCCTACGACTCGGCTTTCGCGGTGTGGCAAACCACAGAAGCTGCGGAGAAAAACAAGGGCGCGCCGGCCCATGCCGCGTGGTTGAAAAAAAATCCCCGCCCGCGCGCGCCGCGCGGTTCCGGCGATCCGTGGACGCCCGCGGGGCTGTTCAACGGCATGATCAATCCGCTGCTGCCGTATGCGCTGCGCGGCGCGCTGTGGTATCAGGGCGAAAGCAACGCCGAGCGCGCGGCGGAATACCACCCGCTCTTCACCGCGATGATCACGGCGTGGCGCGCGCATTTTGGGCAGGGCGATTTTCCGTTCTACTGGGTGAGCCTCGCCAACTACGGGGTGCCGAGCGACGGCGGCGAGCGCGGGCGCACGTATGCTTTTCTGCGCGAGGCGCAGACCAAGACGCTCGCGCTGCCCAATACCGGCCAGGCGCTCGCGATCGATCTCGGCGATCCGAAGGATATTCACCCGACGAACAAGCAGGATGTCGGGCGGCGGCTAGCGCGGCTGGCGAAGAGCCGCATCCACGGCTTCGTCATCGACGATACGGGTCCGACCTTCGCCAGCGCGACGCGCGCCGGAAAGGCGCTGCGGGTCCATTTCACGCACGCCGCGAACGGACTCGTCGCGCATGAAAAACCCGTGCAATCGCTCGAGCTCGCGGGTGCCGACCGCGTATTTCATCCGGCGGAAGGCCGGATTGAGCGCGACACGCTACTCGTGACCTCCCCCGCCGTGCGCGAGCCGGTGGCCGTGCGCTACGCGTGGTTCAACGCGCCCGAGGCCAACCTCTACAGTGGTTCGGGTCTGCCGGCAGTGCCGTTTCGGTCGGACGCGTGGTGACGAAATTGAATCAGAGCCGCTGCGCTCACGGCTCGAGGCCGGTGACTTGGAGGTCGTTGGGGTGGTCGATGCTGAACTTGAGTGTGAGGTCGCGTTTCTCGCCGGGCTTGAGGTCGAGGGTCCACTTGAGCGTGCCTTCGTTCGTCGGCTTGAACTCCTTCGCGTCTGGCGCGAGTTGCTTTACGACGATGCGCTCGTGACGGGAAACGGGCACGTGATCCGACACGATCACGCGGGCGGCGACCTTCTTATTGTTCTGGATCGTGAGCGTGTATTCGTAGGTGTAGCGTTTGCCGCTCTTGGTCAGGCCGGTGTCCTCGACGAAGCGCTGCACGCGCTTGTGTTTCACGGCGATGCCCTCGTCGGCGCCGAGCGCGAGGTCGAATTTCTCGCCGGGCATCACGAGGGGGAACGCGCCGGTGGCAACAAACGTGCCGTCGAGGAAGATGTTCATCGCGCCGGGCAGCAGCGGAAACTCGGAGGTGTTGGCGACCTTGGCGGTGAGAAACGCGGCGGCGAGCCGCTTGGGTGTCGTCGCGTATTCGAGCGCGGCGGTGAGGCTGGCGGTGGTGACGGGGATTTTCTGCGCGGTGTTGTCGCTCGGCACGCTAGCGGCGGTCGCGATTTTGAACGAGGCGCTGGTGGCGGCGGTGTCGACGGTGGTTTGGGCGACTTGGGCTTCTTTGTAAGGTGCAGCTTCGTCTGCCATCGCCTTCGGCGCGGCATTTCTCGCACGGCCGCTGCCTTCGCTGCGCACTTCAAACGCACTCAACTGCACGGTGTCCTGCCCGTGCATCGGCATCGGTCGCGGCACCGCCATCGCCACCTCCCACGTCCCAATCTCCGGCGCCGCGCCACCGAGGCTGGGGCGCGCGGTCGAGAGCGTGAGCGCAACATCCTTCCAATCCTCGCCGGTGTTCTGGCGCACGAGGCCGAAGTAGCTGAGCGCGATGGCGGTCTCGCTGGAGTTGGCGCGCACGTCGTAGCTCGGCGTCCAGCTCGCGCCGCCGACGGCGTAGCCGAGGGCGAGTTCGAGGTTGCCGGCGGTGGTGGCGTCGATGCGGATGGTCACGGTCTTGTAGCTCTTGCCGCCGGCGCCGCGGAGTTGGGCGAGCTGGCGTTCGAGGGCGGATTGTTTGGCGGCGAGCGCCTCGCGCTGGTCGTCAAGCGCGACAATCTCCGCAGTGATTTTGGTGCGCTGCTCATTTACGAAGGCGAGCGCGGCGGTGATTTCGGCGACGGTCGGACGAGGGACATCCTTCGAGGCCGGCGAGAAGAGCGCGCCCTCGGTGTAGCCGATGCTTGTGCGCTGGGTTTCGAGGAGCTTGGTGCGGTCATCGAGCCCGCGGCGGTCTTTGGCGAGGGCGCGGAGCTGGTCCTCGATCAGTTTCACGCGCTCGTTGGGCGTAAACTCCACGTGCGCGACGCGCGCCGTCACGTCGAGGATGGTCGCCTGCGCCGTGCCGCGGCCGGAGACGGTGAGCGATTGGTCGAGGATGCCGACGGGGAGTTTTTCAAACGTCACCTCGGCGGCCCCCGACGCAGTGAGGTTAACCGTGGCGGTGCGCGTGACGACCGCGCGGTCGGTGTAAACGGTGACGGCGGTGACGCGCGAGTCGGCCACGACGGGCGCGGCGAAGGCGGCGAGCGGAGCGAAGCAAAACGCGAGGGCGACCAAGCGACGGAATTTCAATTTCATGGGGATGCGTTGAGACTGCATGAAATGAGAAACGCTCCAACCGCGAAAAAATTAGCGTGGTTTGAAAGTAGGGCGGGTCTGTGACCCGCCTTTTCACGCGTAGAGTGTGCGACCGAGGGCGGGTCACAGACCCGCCCTACTTGTCTTGTGCAGCGGCATCTCGGGCACGAGTCGCTCCCGGCCGCCGCCCCCGACTTATTCACAATCCGTCTTTCCCGGAACCAAAGGGTCTCTCTCCCTGTTATCGGTCTTGCCCACGGTTGTCCCGTGATCTCTTATCCGCTCCCCTTTATGTTCATCGTTCCGTTTTTCCGGTCGGCCGGGCGTTCCCTGTGCCGGGTTTCCGCCCTCGTCGCCGCCACCACTGCCGCCCTTTTCGCGCAAACGCCCTCCGCCGCCGATGGCTTCGATCCCGATGTGGACGGCAACGTCTATGTCGCCATCGCGCAGCCCGACGGCCGGCTCCTCATCGGCGGACAATTTGCGACCGTGCGCGGCTTCCCGCGCAACAACCTCGCGCGCCTCAACGCCGACGGCTCGCTCGACGACTCCTTCAACCCCAACGCCGACGGTCCCGTGCGCGCGCTCCTCCTCCAAGCCGACAACCGCATCGTGATCGGCGGCGATTTCAAGAGTCTCCAGCCCGGCGCCACTGGTGCGTCCGTCACGCGCAACCGCCTCGCGCGCCTCAATGCCGACGGCACGCTCGACACCGGCTTCAACCCGAATCTCGGCGGTCTCCTGCAACCACAGGTTTTCGCCCTCGCGCTCCAGGCCGACGGCAAGATCGTCGCCGGCGGCTCGTTCACCACCACGCAGCCGAACGGCGTCGCCACCGCCTTCACGCGCAACTACCTCGCGCGCTTCAATACCGACGGCACGCTCGACCTCGGCTTCGATCCGAATCCCAACGGCTTCGTCCTCGCCCTCGCCGCGCACGCGCAAAACAAAATCGTGGTCGGCGGCGGGTTCACCTCGCTGTGGCCGGCCGGCGATGTCGTCCCCTCGGGCCGCAACCGCATCGCGCGGCTCAACCCCAACGGCACGGTCGATTCCGAGTTCAATCCCAACGCCAACAACGCCGTGACGACTCTCGCCGTCCAGCGGGATGGCAAAGTTATCCTCGGTGGCAATTTCACCACGCTCCAGCCGCCGACCGACGAAACTCCGGCGAATCGCGTTCATTTCGGCCGGCTCAACCCGGACGGCACGCTCGACTCCGAGTTTTACCCGCGCGTCGAGGGCAACGTCTCCGCCCTCGCGCTCCAGGGCGACGGCTCGCTGCTCGTCGGCGGCACCTTCAACTCCGCGTGGGGCCGCGGCTCCACCGAGGGCAACCGCAGCAACCTCGCGCGCTTTCTGCCCGACGGCGCGCTCGACGCGAACTTCACCCCCGCGCTCAACGCCACGGTCGACACGCTCGCCGCGCTGCCCGACGGCCGCATCGTGGCCGGCGGCCATTTCACACGCGTGCTCGCGGTCGGCGCCACCGCCGGACTCGTCCGCAACCACCTCGTGCGGATCAATGGCGACGGCTCGTTTGACTCCGGCTTCGAGCTCGATGCCGGCGGCCGCACCCTCGCCTCCGTCTCGCAGGCCGACGGCAAGGTCGTCATCGCGGGCACGTTCACCAACGTCGGTGGCGTCACGCACAACTATGTCGCCCGCCTCAATGCCGACGGCACGGTCGACAGCGGCTACACCCCCGATTTCAACGGCCGCGTCTACGCCCTCGCCTACGATGCCGCTTCCACCAAGGTCATCGTTGGCGGAGCGTTCACCACGATCGGCGGCGAGGCGCGCAATCACATCGCCCGCCTCAACGCCAACGGCACGATCGACTCGGAGTTTTTCCCGAGCATCGACGGCCAGGTCGGCACCCTCGCGATCCAGTCCGATGGCAAGATTCTCGTCGGCGGCTCGTTCAACACCGTGCAGGCCGTCGGTGCGACTACGCCGGTCCAGCGCCCGAATCTTCTCCGGCTCAACGCCAACGGCTCCCTCGACACCGCCTTCGATCCCGAGCCCAACTCCTCCGTCGCGAGCCTCCTCATCCAAGGCGACGGCAAGATCGTCATCGGCGGCTCGTTCACGACAGTTCAGCCCGGCGGCGCGCCCGCGTTCATGACCACCAACGGCGTCACCACCACGACGATCAGCACCGCCACGATCACCCCGCGCAACAACCTCGCGCGCCTCAATGCCGATGGCACGCTGGACACCACGTTCGACCCGCGCACCAACGGCCACGTCAGCGCCATCGTCGCGCAGGGCGACAGCAAGTTGATCATCGCCGGTGCCTTCACCGCGCTCAATCCCGTCGGCGCACCTTCCGTGACGATCACTAACGCCGATGGCACCAAGACCACCACGACCGTGAGCACCCGCGCCGGTCTCGCCCGGCTCAACTCCAACGGCACCGTCGACGCCGCCTACGATCCGAATCCCAACGGCAACGTCCTCGCGCTCGCGCTCCAGTCCGACGGCAAACTGATCCTCGGCGGCACGTTCACCACGCTCACTCCCCTCCAGCCCACGGCCGCGACCGCCTTCACCCTGCGCAAATACGTCGCGCGGCTCAACACCGACGGCACGGTTGACGCCGCCTTCAACCTCGATGTCAGCGAACTGCCCGGCAACCGCGTCGACTCGATCCGCATTTTGCCGCAGCCCGATGGGCGCGTCTACCTCGGCGGCAGTTTCACATCGCTCCAGCCCGTCGGCACCACGCCGCGTCTGGCCCGGCGCAATTTCGCGCGGCTGCTCGCGAACGCCACGGTTGACACGACCTTCGACGTCAACGCCGCCGGCTCCACCGGCGCGCTCGTCAACGCCCTCGTTATCCAGCCCGACGGCAAGGTGCTCGTCGGTGGCAGCTTCGCCGATCTTGGCAGCGCCAAGAGCACGAATCTCGCTCGCTTCCGCGCCGAGGGCCTGCCCGACACCACGTTCAGCCCCTCACTCGCGACCGATGGTCCGGTGAACGCGATCGCACTCCGCCCGAATGCCTCCGCGGTCCCGTCGCAGGTCGGCGGCTTCGCCTGGCTCAACGCCAACGGCACACTCCGCACCGCCTTCGCCCCCACCGTGCGCCTCAGCGGCACCATCAGCGCCGTCGCGGTCGATCGCGAAGGCCGCCTGCTCCTCGGCGGTTCGTTTACCAACCTCAACAACACCACGGGCGCCAATCTCGTGCGCTTCACCGCCGCCGGCGTCATCGACACCAGCTTCAATCCCGCGCCCAGCGGCCAGGTCACCGGCATCATTGTCCAGAGCGACGGTCGCATGGTGATCGTGGGCGCGTTCACCACCGTCGGCGGCATCGCGCGTAACTCCATCGCGCGCGTCGATGCCGGCGGCGCGCTCGACATCACCTACGATCCGAACGCCAACGGCCGCATTAACGCCATCGTGGCGGAGAGCGATGGTCGCGTGCTCGTCGGCGGTGGGTTCACCAGCTTCACGCCGAATGCCACCACCACCGCCGTCGCGCGCAACTACCTCGCGCGCGTGAATCTCGACGGCACCATCGACAGCTACAGCCCCACGCCCAACGCCACGGTCAACGCCCTCGCGCTCCAGACCGATGGCAAGGCGATCGCCGGCGGCTCATTCTCGAGCGTGCAACCCAACGGCGGCGTCACGGCGTTCACCCGCAACTTCCTCGCGCGTTTCAATCCCGACGGCACGGTCGATCAAAATTTCGATCCCAACGCCAACGCTCCGGTCACCGCGCTCGCGTTCGTGCCCGGCAGCGGCCAAATCATCGTCGGCGGCGCGTTCACCACCTTGCAACCGACCGTCACCGGCAAACTCGCCACGCGCAACAACCTCGCGCGCATCAACAGCGACGGGGCGGTCGACCTCAACTTCGACCCGAACGCCAACGGCCCCGTGACCACCCTCGCGCTCGAGCCGAGCGGTTCGATTTTGATCGGCGGCAGCTTCACCACCTTGCAGCCCGCGGGCACCGCGGTCGCGATCACCCGCAATCGCTTCGCGCGCCTCAACGCCGATGGCTCGCTCGATCTGAATTTCAATCCCGATGCCAACGGCGGCATCGCCGTGGTCGCCGCGCGGCCCGACGGCACGGTGTTCGTCGGTGGTAATTTCGACGGCCTGCAGCTCAACGGCTCGATCTTTGTCGGCGGCGCGTTCCGCACCATCGGCGGCGTGCCCGCGCAAAATCTCGCGACCATCAATGACGACGGCTCGGT
>JANXSC010000629.1 GCA_025352845.1 Opitutaceae bacterium | reverse complement strand
GAATCCCTATCTGAATGCCGTTGCGCTCTGCGGTCACAAAATTCCCGTTGACCTGCCCGCTGCCACCAATGGGGATAATCGCACCGTCACCAGTAACCTTTGGCGTTAGTGAACTCCATTCGCTCGCCTCTCCTCCAAATCGAGTTTTCCCGGGACCACTGCCGGAGTCGTTCGCGGAATGGAGTGAGGGGGTTAGGACGGCGAGGCCGATTCCGATTATTGACAGTAGGGTAACTTTTTTCATAACATTTCTTTTTGTTGCTTTGTTTCTAGCTTCAAGAGGCGCAGCTTCTTGGTAGATGCTGCAAACGTGACCCCGTGAGGCGAGATTGGTGGGTGCGCGGCGAGCCCGTTTTTTTGATTCGGCTGGCCTGCTGCCGTGGAGGGGGAGGCGGCGTGAATACTTCCCCGCTTGGTTGGCGGTGCGCCGGCCGATGCACAAGAAAATTTCCGAAATAACAAAAAGGCCCCGGAGCGTGTTGAAGGCTCCGAGGCCAATTTGTGGGGGTGGGCGTTCGTCACGCGCTCTTTCCCGGTGGCACACGCTTGGACGCGCTCGCTTTCGCGGGCGGTGTGCTTCCCGACGCCACTCTCCGCGGCATGCGGATGTCTCGGTCTCATGGCGGGACCGTCCTGACCGTCGCCGGTCGGGATCTTTCGAGTGAGGCCTCTGCGCCCGGTTCGGACACTCCCTGCCGGGAGCGGCGCACCGGACGTAGTGCTGACACGCCTGCAATTCTCATTGTCTCGCGTCGGCACTTTTACCACGGGGACGGCACCGGCTTTTGGCCGGCCGTTGGCCCCGCGCTACGGGTCTGACCTCTTACCTCTCAGGTTGCATTTCGCTTTTGCAGCGGGGTGACGTGCTTTTACACGCCGCCCCAGTTGAGGAGGTTCACGGACTTTGCCTAGGTCCGTTCTCTCCCCGCCGGCGTGACTCCCTTGCGCGCCCTGCTCGTGCGGCGAGCCGGGCCTTTTGGCGGGGTCGTCCCGCCGGGAATCTCGCTGGCGTTCTGGTCTGCGCAGTAGCAACCAAAACCCTCTGGGGTAACTGCGTCGGCGCACGGGTCGAAACGTCCCGTGGGCCTGACTCCGCTCGACGCGGTTTCTAATCGCGCCTCGCGGCTCAGTTCCTATTTCGTGGGTGGACTGACCGGACACGACTCCGGCCAGAGGAACTGGTGATATATGCCTCGCATTCCGCAAACGCGGTTTGGAGGGGAGGGCGGCACCAGTTGCCGCCAGCCATTCCCCGGTCGCCCGGGATTATCCCAGCCGTGCTCTCAGTGGCGTTTTTCAGGCCGCTGCGCTGCGACTGTTCTATCAAGGAACGAGGAAGACGGTGCGCACCGGTTCCGAAAAATGAAGCCTTTGTTCTGCACAATCGATTCACCGCGCGCAGCGGTGAACAACTTGGGAGCAATGTAACTCACCGGTTATTCACCGGAAGCTGCGTGGGAATAGCGGGTGTGCTGCGGGCTCTCATGCGGGTGCAGACGCCGCGCGGAGAAAATTGTTAGCCGAGTGAAAAACACGCGCTCAAACGGGACGCGGGCGAGCGGGCTGCATTTTGTCGGCGGCATGTCCGGGGTGGCGTGGGCGATCCTGGCTTGGCGGTCACACGGTGGCGGCGCGCCCTTGGGATGGATGTTAGCGGCGATGGCAGCGAGCTGGGCGACCCTAGCCTGGGCCTCGCGAGGCGCGCGCAGTAAAGATGCGCGTGCGGTGATTTTCTGGGCGCTTGTCTTTCGCCTCGTCGCGCTGTTCGCCGCGCCGGTGCTGGAGGATGATCATCATCGTTTTCTCTGGGACGGGTATCGGTTTGCCGTCACGGGAAATCCCTACGCCGCAGCGCCGCAGGCGAGTTTCGGTGATGCTGCGGTGCCGCCGGCCTTCCGCGAGATTCTCGATCGCATCAATCATCCCGACGTGCCGACGATCTACGGGCCGGCGTGCGAGTGGGCGTTTCGGCTGGGCCACGCGATCGCGCCGGGAAAACTCTGGCCGTGGAAACTGCTGTTGCTCGCGGTGGAACTCGCGTTAATCGCGCTGCTGTGGCGCGAGCTGTCGGCGCGCGGGCGTCTGTTGCTCGCGTGGTGCCCGCTCGCGGTTTTTGAAACCGGGTTCAACGCGCATCCCGATGTGCTCGCGATCGCGCCGCTCGTGGCAGCGTGGTGGCTGGGGCGGCGCGGATGGATCGTGGCGGCGGGTGCGGCGGTGGGTGTCGCGGTGGCCGCGAAAATTTTCGCGCTGCTGCTCGCGCCGTTCGTGCTGTGGCGGCTGGGGTGGCGCGCGTGGCTCGCGGCGGCGGCGGCCGTGATTTTTTTCTACGCGCCGTTCTGGCTGCGCGGGAGCGCGGCCGATCTGGCGGGGCTGCGCGCGATGGCGGCGGAGTGGGAATTCAACTCGAGCGTTTACGCCGTGGTCGCGGCGCTGAGTTCGCCGGCCGCGGCGCGCGTGCTGTGCGGGCTCGCGTTCGCCGCGATCGGGATCGCATTTTTTCTGCGCTGGGTCGGGGCGGCGAAATCACGTCCGTCCGCCTCACCTGATCCGCTGCCGCCGGGCGAGTGGGTTTACGGCGCGTTTCTCCTGCTCTCGGCGGTGGCGAATCCCTGGTATGCGCTGTGGCTGTGGCCGTTTGTCGCGATGCGGCCGACGGCGCTGGGCGTGGCGGCGCTCGCGGCGGTGAGTATCGCGTATGTCACGGGCCTGAATCTCGGCGACGTGACGCTCGGGAATTTCGGGCATCCGTGGTGGTTGCGGCCGGTGGAGTTCGGCACGATCGCGCTCGCGGCGGCGCGGGAGATTTGGAAACGAAAAACCCGCCGGTGAGCGTCGCAGCACGCTCACGGGCGGGTCGTCTAAGGATGACTTTCTCCTGACGAAAAGGCTCAGAGCTTGAACGGCAGGCTGATGCTGAAGGTAAACACGGTCGCGCGGCCGGTGTTGCGCACGTTGCCGAAACTCTTGGCGGCGCCGATTTGGTAGCTGCGCCCGCCGTCGTCGGTGAACGACACGCCGCCCTCGTAGAACTGCGTGACTTCTTTCAC
>JANXSC010000590.1 GCA_025352845.1 Opitutaceae bacterium | reverse complement strand
GATAGATTTTTGATTTTCATAGTCTTCAATGCGGATAATACGCGGTCAGCATTTTCATCGCTATGGGGCGTTACCCTACTCTTGCCGGTCGACTTCATTTCTCCGGTCGTTGGCCGCGACTTCAACCGCCGTGCAAGGTCGCCGTTGACAAACTGCGACCTGTCTCTCCCGGTCGGGTAACACCCCATGGCCCCACGCGGCGTTCTGGACTAAAATCCGGCCGCGAAAAAAACCCGAGTGCTCGCGCCATCCGGGATTTCTTAGCGCATAGCTCGCTAATCCAGTTCGCCACCCGTCACGATGCCCTTGAATGAAAACTAAGCGCCAAAAATCCCCCGCTCCGGCGACGAGTTTGCCCAAATGCCGCACCGGCATCCAAGGTCTCGACGAAATCACCGGCGGCGGGTTGCCGCGCCGCCGGCCCACGCTGGTGTGCGGCGGCGCGGGGTGCGGCAAGACGCTCCTGGCCGCGGAATTTCTCGTGCGCGGCGCCGTGCTGTTCGACGAGCCCGGCGTTTTGATGGCTTTCGAGGAGACCGAAAAGGAGCTGACCGCCAACGTCGCCTCGATGGGATTTGATCTCGCGGGCCTGGTCCGCCGCAAAAAAATCGTGCTCGACTACGTCCACATCGAGCGCGGCGAAACTCAGGAGAGCGGCGAGTATGACCTCGAGGGCTTGTTCGTCCGGCTCGGCCACGCGATCGATTCCATCGGTGCCAAGCGCGTGGTGCTCGACACGCTGGAGGTGCTGTTCGCCAGTTTGCCCAACGAGGCCGTGCTGCGCTCCGAGCTGCGCCGGCTCTTCCGCTGGCTCAAGGACAAGGGCGTCACGGCGGTCATCACCGCCGAGCGCGGGCGCGAATCGCTGACGCGCCACGGGCTCGAGGAATACGTGTCCGACTGCGTCATCCTGCTCGATCACCGGGTCAACGATCAGATCGCCACGCGGCATTTGCGCGTGGTGAAATATCGCGGTGCGCTCCACGGCACGAACGAGTTTCCATTTCTCATCGGCGAAGAGGGTCTCAGCGTGCTGCCGATCACCTCGCTGGCGCTGAACCATCAGGTGTCCACCGAGCGGATCGCCACCGGCATCCCCCGGCTCGACGCGATGCTGGGCGGGCGGGGCTTTTTTCGCGGGAGCAGCATTCTGCTCACGGGCACATCCGGCACCGGCAAGACCATCATCTCCTGTAATTTTGCCCAGGCCGCCGGGCGGCGCGGGGAGCGCGTGCTTTTCTTCTCGTTCGAGGAATCGCCCAACCAGATCATCCGCAACATGCACTCCATCGGCCTGCGCCTGGAGCCGCTGGTGAAGCGCGGCCTGTTGCGGTTTCACTCGCAGCGGCCGTCGCTTTACGGCCTCGAAATGCACTTGGCCACGATGTTCAAGGAGATCGCCGAGTTTCAGCCCCACGTCGTCATCATCGACCCCATCACCAGCCTGATGGATCTCGGCACCGACTCCGAGGGCAAGGGGATGGTGACGCGGCTGATCGACTACCTGAAGGCCAAGCAGGTCACCTCGTTCTTCACCAGCCTCACGCAGGGCGGCAAGGCGCCGCAGGAAAGCGAAGCGGCCATGTCGTCGCTCATGGACGCGTGGATTTTGTTGCAGGACCTCGAGGGCAACGGCGAACGTAACCGCGTGCTCTATGTGCTCAAGGCGCGCGGCATGAAACACTCGAACCAGATCCGCGAGTTTCTGATTTCCGACCATGGCGTCGACGTCGTGGATGCTTACATCGGGGCCAGCGGCGTGCTGACCGGCTCCGCCCGCGCGGCGCAGGGCGCCTTGGAAAAGGCCGCCGTGCTGTCCAACCAGCAGGAAGCGGCCCGGCTCAAACGCGAAGTGGAGCGCAAACGCACGGCGATCGAGCGGCAAATCAGCGCGCTGCGCTCCGACTACGAGGCGGAAGCCGTGGAACTGCGGCGCATTGCCGAGCAGGTCGGCACCAGCACGCTCATGCTCACCACCGAGCGGGCCGCCTCCGGGCTCCTGCGTCAGGCCGATGCCAAGGCGCCTGCCGGCGCACGGGGGAAACGACCATGAAAAAAACCAAACCCAGCCGCAGGCCCAAACCCCGGTCCATCCCGCCCCGGCGCAAATACGTCCTGCGCCTGTTCGTGGCGGGGGCCACGGCCCGCTCGCGTCAGGCCATCCTGCGGGTCCGGGAGTTGTGCGCCGAGGAATTAAAGAACCACTGCGACCTGAAAGTGATCGACATCTATCAGCAGCCGCAACTGGCGCGCGCCCACCAGATCGTCGCGACGCCGACGCTCGTCATGGAATTCCCCCGGCCGGTGCGCCGATTCATCGGCAACCTGATGAACACCGCCGGCCTGTTCGTCGAGCTGGGCCTGATGCCCGCCGATAAAATCGCGATTTGAAAAAGGCGCCGGAAAAAATCGCCCCCGCGCCTTCCCGTGAGGTCGCCGAACTCCGCGCCCGTCTCGCCGAGGCGGACGAGACCCTCCGTGCCATCCGCCACGGCGAAGTCGATACCGTGATGGTCGCGGGCAAGCAGGGCCGGCAGGTGTTCACGCTGCAGGGCGCCGAGCTCGCCTACCGGGCGCTCATCGAATCCATGAACGAAGGGGCGCTGACGCTGACCGCGGACAAGACGATCCTCTACGCCAACCAGTGTTTCGCGCGCTTCGTCAAATTGCCCTTGGAGCAGGTCATCGGCAGTTCCTTCCGGAGTTTTCTCTCGGTGGAGGACTCCGCCACGCTGCGGCCCCACATGAAACAGGCCGCCCATTCCGGTGCCAAAATGCAAATGATGCTGCACGCCGGCGACGGTTCGCTCCGGCCGGTGCAAATCTCCGTGCGGGAATTGGCCGGGAAAAATACGGACGCCGTGATCATCGGCATGGTGGTGACGGACATGACCGAGGCCCGCCGCACCGAGGAAATGCTCCGCGCCCTGACAAACCGCGTGGTGCAGGTGCAGGAAGCCGAGCGCGGCCGCGTGGCCCTAGAACTGCACGACCACATCACCCAGCTGCTCTGCGCGATCGGCTTTCGCAGCCAGACGCTGGCGAACAAACTTTCGGCCCGCGACGCGCCGGCCAAAAAGGAAGCGATCGCACTCGGCAAACTACTCGGCGGGGCGGCCGAGGAAGTGGAGCGCATCTCGCGCCATCTCCGCCCCGGCGTCCTCGACCAGCTCGGGCTGAATGCCGTCCTGCGCGCGACCAGCCGGGAATTTACGCAGCGCACCGGCGTGGCCATCGCGCTGACCGGCGTGGAGTTGGCCACGCGCCTGCCGCACGACACGGAGCTGGCGCTCTACCGCGTTCTGCAGGAAGCCTTGAGAAACGTGGAGCAGCATGCCCGCGCCAAAAATGTGAACGTGAGCCTGAGCCAGTCGGATGGCGGTGTGCAGTTGGCGATCGGCGACGATGGAGTCGGCTTCGATCCAGATCGCCGTCTCACGAAACGAAAAGGGAAACGCGGCCTCGGCCTGCTCGGCATGAGAGAGCGCGCGAACTATGTCGGCGGCGCGCTGACGGTGAAATCCGCGCCCCGCGCCGGGACGGTGATCAAGGTGCGGATTCCGCTGGTGCCAGCAGCGTAGGGTCGCGGCTCGTCCGCGCCTGTTCCGGAGAGGGCGCGCATGACCTCGGCCGCACGCGACTGTCGCAATTCAAGATTCAAAAAAAATGAACCGGGTATACCCAGTTATCCCAATAGTTCTGCCCGCGAGCTTTGCCGCATATTCCTTCATGGTGGTCGGACTCGCAAAGGCATCGCGCGATCGCCGAACAGAATGCTGCGACACAAGCCCGAAATGCGGAGATCAACGCGTTCTACAGCGGCAAGTCTTTTTGGGTCGTGATGGAAAGATGGAGGCCCAAGCACACATCACACGGGGCGCAGCGAAGTTATTTCTCTATGGACAAGCTCGAGCAGATATTGCGGAAAGAACGGCCATCCTACGGGAGCGATTCAGCGTGACCCTGGACACGCTTGCACGGGATGTTTTGTAAACGAACCGCTCGTCGTGTTCTCAGGCAGCTCCAACTTCGAAGTGCAAAAACTATTCGCGACGGAGAAGGTTCACGACCCCACCGTCTCCGCCGGCCGCAGCGCCGTGAGTTGCGCGCGCAGGCTGTCGCATAACCCGAGGAGCAAAGGTGTCGGCGCTTGAGTCGGCCAATCGCGGAGGGCGGCGGCCGCCGCATCGATTTCGGTGTGCACGGCTTCGGCGACGATGGAAAAAATCCCCAGCTCGCGCATCTGGCGGATGCGCAGGGCCGGCTGCGGCGGGCGTTCGCCGGTCACTTCGCCCAGCAGCGTGGTGCGCTCGGCGGCGGGGAGGCGCTCCAGCAGCGCGAGCAGCGGTAGCGTGAGTTTGCCGCTCGCGAGATCGGTGCCGAGGGTTTTGCCGATGCGGGATTCGTCGCCGAAGAAATCCACAAGGTCGTCGTAGATTTGGTAGGCGATGCCGAGGTGGCGGCCGAACCGGCTCGCGGCCTCGACGAAATCCGGCGTGAAACCCGCGAGCTTCGCCCCAAGAAAACACGAGACCCGGAAGAGCTCCGCGGTCTTCAAATCCACGATGCGCTGGTAGTCGGCGCGTGTGATGTTCGTCGAGCCGCGGCGGAGGGTCTGCACGATTTCCCCGGCACACACGCGGCGGGTCGAATCCGAGACGGCCGCGCAGATTTCCGTCGTGGGAAACTGCGTCGCAAGATGGAGCGCGTGGGCGAAGAGCGCGTCGCCCAGGAGCACGGCCGCGGTCGCGCCATATTCGCGCGAGGCGGTGCGGCGGCTGCGGCGCACGTCGGCCTCGTCCATGATGTCGTCATGCACGAGGGTCGCGAGATGCACCAGCTCGACCACGGCGGCGACGCGCACGAGGTCCGGTGACACCGCGACCGGTCCGCGCCAACCGCTGAGAAACACAAGCGTGGGCCGGATGCGTTTGCCCGACGTGTCGATGCAGTAATCGACCATCGCGCGAATCTCCGGCTCAAAGGCCCCGAGTTGCCCGTGCAGAAACCGGTCGAGGTCGGCCATGTGCGGCGCGAGCAACGAGAACACGCCGGCAAAAGCATGGGGCTGGGCACCCTTCGCGAGACTGGCAACGCTGCTCATGGTTCACCGGAACGTAGGAGTGAAACGCGAAATGACCATTCAATAGTCAGCGGGGCGGTTCATGGGCGCATCTCAGTTCCTTGCACGCGTCGTTGGGAGAAAATGCGCTGCGGCGTAGCACGGGCAGCCTGCCCGTGCAGGTGCAGAATGCGCGGTTAGGCTGACCGCGCTACGCCTGGCGTTGGCCGTCGCTGCAAAAAACTGAGATGCGCCCACTCCCCACACCACTTCGGCAGTCTTGCTCTCACCATAAAAAAAGGCCGCGCGCTCCGAAAAGCGCGCGGCCTGAAAAAAAATCAGCGGAACCAATCCCGCTCAGAGATCGGCGTCGTAGATTTCGATCAGCACGTTGCCGGTGAGACCGCCCACCCCGGCGACCTGCACCGTGTAGGCGCCGGGCGTGAGGTTGAGCACGATGGCCGCATCCTTGCTGTTCGCGCCGAGCGGGAAGGCACCGACATTCGGCGTGGTGGCCACGACCTGCGCGATGACGGACGGGTCGCTCCAATCGTTGTTGCTCGCGATCACCGTGCTGCCGGCAAACACATCGATCTTCGGATCGGCGAGGACGCCGGTCAGGCCGAAGCTCGCAAGCGTCGGGCCGATGGCGCGGATGAGCACCTTCTTGCGCAGATCGCCGGTGATGACGAAGCCCGCGATGAGCACATCGCCGGCGCCGATCTGGCCGCGCGTGGAGATGTTGGTGATTCGCGAGGTAAACGCATTCGTGGTCTCCGTGTCGTAGATCTCGATGAGCGCGGTGCCCGCAGGATTGCCGCCGCCGACGATCGCGGTGTAGGTGCCGGCCGCGACGGCGACCTGGACCGCCGCATCGCGGCTGCCGGGGGTGAGCTGGAACGCGCCGACCTGAGCCGCCGCGGCGGCGAGCGCAGGCGCATTGCCCCAGTCGTTGTTCGAGCCGACGGCGACGTTGGTGCGGTTCACGACGGTGAGCGACGGATCGGCGAGCGCGTTGACGACGCCGAAGTTGGCCAGCGTGGGCCCGACGGCGCGCACGAGCAGCGGCTTGGTGCCGGTGCCGGCGACGACGAAGCCCGCGACGAGCGTGCGATCGCCGGTGCCGGCGAGCGTGCGGGTGGAGATATTGCTGATGCGGCTCGCCTGCGGCCGGAGGAGGAACGAGCCCGAGACCGCGCCCGAAACCGTGCCGCTCACAATCGCGACGTTGCTCGCAACGGTGCCGCTGAAGCGACCGCCCGTGGCCGCGGCAAACGAGTAGTTGCCCGTGCTGCCGAGGAGATCGGAGCCGACTTCACGCGTGTTACCCACCGAAGCGTGGAGTGTGATGGAGCCATCCCCGCCGACAATCGCCACGATCTGGCTGCCCGCGACACCCGTGAGTGCGCCGGTGAGCTGGAGTGGCGAGAAGGCACCCTTGTCCGACGTGATCGGGCCGATGAAGGTCTTGCCGCTGAAGTTGCCGGAAACGCCGGTGGCGGAAGTCTGGCCGGTGAGCACGATCGCGTTGGCGGCATCGCGGACGACGAAGGTGCCGTCGCCATTGATCGCGATGTCGGTCCAGAGGTAGGTGAGATTCGCCGGCGTGATCGAGTAGGCGATCATGGTGCCGCGATTGTTGCGGTTGACCGCGAAGGCAAACCGACCGCTCTCCGCCGCGGCGCCGTAGTCGCCGCGATAGACGGAATACGTGAGCGTGATCTGGCCCGAGACGAGCGTCGCCGGCGGATCGACGTTGACGGTGACGGGCGCGGAGACCGCGATGGCGCCGCCGTTGTCGGTCGCGCGGGCGGTTAGATCAAAGGTGCCGGAGGTCGTGGGCGTCCACGCGATTTGGAACGGCGCTTTCTTCACCGAGCCGATACTCAAGCCATTCACAAAGAAATCCACCTGATCGATCGTGCCATCAGGATCCGTCGGGTTGGCGACGATTGTCGTGGCAGAGTTCATCACGATCGTGGTGGAGGCGGTCGGCGAAGCGAGCGCGACTTGGGGAGGCCGGTTGGCCACGACGTTCACGGTGATCTCGGAAGACGTGATCCTGAGGCCGTTGAGAGCCGTCACCCGCGTGGAAA
>JANXSC010000578.1 GCA_025352845.1 Opitutaceae bacterium | reverse complement strand
GACGGCATCAAGGCCCGCGGTGAATTCGTCGCGACCAGCGGCCTCGAATTTACCGGCCGCGTCGTGCGCACCCACGGCAAGGTGACCGACGGCCCGTTTGCCGAGGCCAAGGAAGTCGTCGGCGGCTACATCATCGTCGCCGCGGCGAGCCTCGATCACGCCACGGCGATCGCGCAAGGGTGTCCCGGTCTCGAGCAGCCGGGCACCACCGTCGAGGTGCGCCCCATCCAATCGTCGCCGCACTGCTGAGCGCGTGCGCTCGCGCGGAATGTTGGGGAAAGTTGTCCTCGCGCCGCGGTATCGCTCGTCATTGGGTTGAAACTCGAAATCAAAAATCAAACCCACCGCCACCATGAGCACTGCTCCGAAGTCCGCCCAGTTTCTCCTCCTGTTTCGCCACTCCGAGTCCGGCCCTGATCCCACTCCGGCCGAGATGGAGCAGATCATGGGGAAGTGGATGGCGTGGATCAAGGGCATGAAGGCGCGCGGCGAACTCGTCGGGACCAACCGCCTCGCGGAGACCGGTCGCGTGCTGCGCGGGCCGGGCGGCAAGGAGGTCACCGACGGGCCGTTTGCCGAGGCCAAGGAAGTCGTCGGCGGCTACGTCCTCATTCAGGTGCGTGATCTGGCGGCCGCCACCGCGATCGCGCGCGGCTGTCCGGGCTTGGACATGAAAACCACCATCGTCGAGGTGCGGCCCGTCGAGCCGCTCCCGCCGCTCTGATCCATGGCGCGCACCGGCGACAGCGAAGTGGCCGGCGTGGTCGATCATCTTTTCCGCCGCGAGGCGGGACGGCTCGTCGCGATCCTCGCGCGGCGCTTTGGCGTCGCGCACCTGCACCTCGCGGAGGATGTCGTGCAGGATGCGCTTTTGAAGGCGATGCAGGTGTGGCCATTCACGGGCGTGCCCGAGAATCCGTCGGCCTGGCTCCTCCAGACCGCGCAAAATCGCGCGCTCGATCAGTCGCGCCGCGCGACGCTCTGGCGCCGCAAGCAGAGCGCGCTCACGGCACTCGCCGAGGATTTTTCCGGCACGCCCACCGCCCGCTTCGAGGACGAGATCGCGGACAGCCAGCTCCGCATGATGTTCGTGTGCTGCCACCCGGGATTGCCTGCAGACGCGCAGGTCGCGCTCGTGCTGAAGACGCTCTGCGGCTTCGGCGAACGCGAGATCGCGGCGGCGTTTCTCGCGGCGGAGGACGCCATCGTGAAGAAGCTCGTGCGCGCGCGGAAATTTCTCCGCGACGCCCGGGTGCCGATGGAGCTGCCGCCCGCCGCGAAACTTGCCCCCCGCGTCGAGTCCGTGCAGCGCGCGCTCTACCTGCTCTTCAACGAAGGCCACAAGGCCTCGCACGGCGAATCCCTCCTCCGCGCCGATCTCTGCGCCGAGGCGATCCGGCTCGGCGAGTTGCTCGCCGCGCACGCGATCGGCGCGCGGCCCGCGACGCACGCGCTCCTCGCCCTCATGCACCTCCACGCCGCGCGCCTGCCCGCCCGCGTGGCCAACGACGGCTCGCTGCTCGTCCTCGCGGCGCAGGATCGCGCGAAGTGGGATCGACGTCAGATCGGCCGGGGCCTCGCGCATCTGGAAAAATCCGCCGCGGGCGAAAACCTCACGCGCTGGCACATCGAGGCGGGCATCGCCGCCTGTCACGCGCTGGCGCCGAGTTTCGCGGAAACCAACTGGCCGCACATCCTCGAACTCTATGACGCGCTGCTCGCCCTCGACGCCTCGCCCATCGTCGCGCTCAATCGCGCGATCGCCCTCGCGCAAGCGGACGGCGCGGCGGCGGGTTTGCAGGCGCTCGCCGACCTGCCGGGCCGCCGCACGCTGGAGCGCTACCATCTGTTTCACGCCGTGCACGGCCACCTGTTGCTCGCTGCCGGAAAAAAATCTGAAGCCGCCAGCGCGCTGTGCCGCGCGCTCGATCTCGCGGTGCTGCCGGCGGAGCGGTTGCTGGTGCGGCAACGGCTTGAAAACTGCCGGTGATGCAGGCGGGGTGCCTCACCCCGCATCGTGGGGTCGAAACCTGCAACCCGCGGGGTGAGGGCACCCCGCCTGCAAATGATTCAAACTCACTTCGCCTTCTTCTTCGCCGCCGGCGGCTCCTCGATTTTCCAGTGCTCGTTGTCGAAGCGCC
>JANXSC010000568.1 GCA_025352845.1 Opitutaceae bacterium | reverse complement strand
CTTCCACTACGTGCTCAACGGCTGCTCGATCTTCGCGCTGCTCGCTGGGCTGCACTACTGGTTCCCGCTGATGTTTGGCCGCAAGGTCTCGGAATTCTGGGGCAAACTTTCCTTCTGGGTGATCTTCATCGGGTTCAACGTCACGTTTTTCCCGATGCACTTCCTCGGGCTGAACGGCATGCCGCGCCGCACGTTCACCTACGATCACAACCTCGGCTGGGACGTGCCGAACTTCATCGCAACGATGGGCTCCTACGTGCTCGGCCTCGGGATGTTCATCTATTTCGCCGTGGTCGCCTACACTTTCTTCAAGGGCGAGAAGGTGAAGAAGGATTACTGGGATGGCCGCACCCTCGAATGGTCGATCGACAATCCGCCGCCGGAATATAATTTCCGCGTCATCCCCAAGGTCCACGCGCGCGACGCCTGGTGGTATGAGAAAAACCACAAGGTGGAGGTGGCGAAGGAACGCGCCGAGCTGGAAAAGGCCGAGGCCGCTCATGGCGGCATCCACATGCCCTTCGGCTCCATCTGGCCGCTGGTCGCGAGCGTGGGCCTGCTCGTCGTGGCCATTGCCGTCACCATGATCGAGTCGAACCCCGTACCCGGGATTCACGCGCGGCTCGCCACCACCTTCGTCGGTTTCACGATTACATTTCTCGGAATCTATTTCTGGTCGCTCGAAGGCAACGAAGGCTACCACCTCCACCTCGACAAGGATGGTAACGTCATCGAGGACGCCCACCACGCGAAGCACTGAGCCGCGCGTCCTCCCCGAACTTCGAACCTCAATCTCCGTTTTCCGAAAATGAGCAGCCACGCCGGCACCATCGACCACCACCACGACCCGAGCACCTCGACGGGCATCCCGAACAAGAAGCTCCTCATGTGGACCTTCCTCGCGTCGGATTGCATGTTCTTCGGCGCGCTCATCTCGACGCACCTGATCTACCGCCTGCACCCGCCCGCCGGCGGCCTTGAGCCCAAGATCGTGTTCAGCCCGGAGCTCACGTCGTTCTCCACGTTCATCCTCCTGATGTCGTCACTCATGATGGCGCTCGCCGTCACCGCGATTCAGAAGGGCAACGTCAAGAGCTGCCGCTGGTCGCTGCTCACGACGATTTTCTTCGGGATGATTTTCCTCGGGTGCCAGGTCTACGAGTTCAACCACTTCGTGCACGAGAAGCACATGACGCTCTCGAACAGCCTGCTCGGGACGACGTTCTACACGCTCACCGGCACGCACGGCTGCCACGTCGCCATCGGCGTGCTCTGGCTCGGCCTCATGTATGTGCGCTCGTTCAAGGTCGCCTCTAACACCTCGTGGTTCTCCAGCCAGCTCCTCCACACGATCACGCTCTTCGGCGCGCTGCTGGCGTCGCTCAAGGTCACGCTCGGTCTCGTGCACGCGCTGCAAACGACGCCCACCTACGGCGAGGCCTTCCACCATTTCATGGCCGACGAATGGATCTACTGCGTGATCGGGCTCATCGCCTACGGCCTGCTCGCGTTTCACTTCGCCAAGCCGCGTGGTGCCGTGCAATTCACCGAGGCCAACGCGATCGATGTCGAGGGCATGGGCCTCTACTGGCACTTCGTCGACATCGTGTGGATCGTGATTTTCACGGCGGTCTACCTGCTCGAATATCTCTGAGCCCCGGCCTCCGTCTCTCTCAACTCTCAACCATCAGCCCTCAACTCTGCCCATGAGCTCCCCCGCCCAAGTTGCCTCCGGCTCCGGTCACGGCGATCACGACGTCAGCAAATTCCAGATCTACGTCCAGATCGCGATGCTCCTCGCGATCATCACCGGCGTCGAAATCGTCTGCGTCTACCTGCCGTTCGCGAAATGGATCGTCGTCACCACGCTCGTCGTGCTGTCGACGGTGAAGTTCATGTTCGTCATTTTCTACTTCATGCACCTGCGGTGGGACAAACCGTTCTGCACGATTCTGTTTTTCATCGGCCTGTTCCTCGCCGCCGGCACGATGCTGAGCCTGCTCGCCATCTTCGGTGCCGAGGCGAGTGTGCCGCTCCCGACCTGAGCGCGCCGCGAAAATTCCAAACCAAGAACGAGCGGCCTCCGGGCCGCTTTTCTTCTTTTCCGAAGCTCCACCGCACCCGCCCATGATCGACTGGCGACACTGGCACAACGAGCCCTGGCTCATCGGCGGGCTCGTCGCGCTCGGCTGGCTCTGGGCCGTGCTCGCCGGTCCGTTGCGCTCCAGACTCTCGGCCCTCAGCCTTCAACTCTCAGCCCTCAACTCTCAGCCCTCAACTCAGACGCCTTTCCCGCGCGGCCACGCGATCCGGTTCTATGCGTCACTCCTGATTTTCTACTTCGCCGTCGGCTCGCCGCTCGATCAAATTGGCGAACGCTTTCTGTTCAGCGCGCACATGTTTCAGCACCAGTTGCTGATTTATCCCGCGGCCCTGCTCTTTCTCACCGGCCTGCCCGCGTGGATGATCGATGCCGTGCTCGCCCGCAGCAGCGTCGGCGGAATCACTCGCGCGCTCACTCATCCACTGATCTGCCTGATTATTTTTTCTCTCGTCGTCGGGCTCTGGCATTTGCCGTTGCTCTACGATTTGGCGCTGCGGAGCAAATTGGTCCACGTCCTCGAACATGTGATGTTTTTCGGCGCCGCCTTGTTCTACTGGTGGCCGGTGGCGAGTCCGTCGCGGCTCGTCCCGCCGCGCGGCCCGGGCGTGCAGATGCTCTACCTGCTGGGGGTCTTCATCGCGATGACACCCGTCTTCGCTTACATCACGTTCTCCGACGACATCCTCTACCCCACCTACGAATTCGCGCCGCGTCTCTTTCCCGATTTCGCCGCCGCCGACGACCAGCTCCTCGCCGGTGTGATGATGAAGCTCGCCGGGATGGCCGTCTCGCTCACGGTCTTGGGCGTGGCGTTCTACCGGTGGTATCAGTCCGGCGAGCGGAGTGATCCCGGACATCACACCACCCATTGAGAATCGCAGGCCAGCCTGACGGCGGGGGCCTGAGGTAGCGCGCGCTGCTTCAGCCCGCGTCATTCGTCCTGAGCCGCGGGCTGAAGCTCCGCGCTACTCCGAATCGTCGCCGACGATCTGCTGCGCGAGCCTCAAAAGCCGGGTGGGACAACACCCCATGTCAGCGCGCTGTCGGCGCGGATATGATGAGGGGATTAACGCGGACTCTTCCCACCGGAAAAGTCCTCCCGCACCCGGCGGCGGCCGCAAGCGTGGGTAGAACACACTCGCACTCCAAAAGGAATACCATGTTGGGCACAATACTGCTGGTCATATTCATCCTCATGCTGCTCGGCTCATTCCCCGCGTGGCCCCACAGCCGCGGTTGGGGCTATGGCCCGAGCGGTGGGCTGGGCCTGGTCGTCATCATCCTCGTCGTGCTAATCCTGACGCGGACGATTTGAGTGGTCCTCCGCGCGCCATGCCTCGGCGCGGTTTGACCATGCTGCAATGCAGCTCCCAAAAAACAAAATCATGAAAACAATCATCCCATTCAGCAAAACATTCGCGATGGGGGCGGCGCTCGTCGCCCTGCTCGTCGCCGCTCCGGCTCAATCCGCAGCACAAACCGACAAGAGCCTCTACGAACGCCTGGGCGGCGTGTTCGCCATCGCCGCGGTCGTTGACCACTTTAGTGACGCCGTGGTGAAAAACCCGATCGTGGGGAAAGCCTCGAAGAATCCGGCTCTCCGCGAGTGGCACACGAAGAACCTGGGCCGGTTGCCCGGCCTCAAATTCATGCGCACCCTCTGGGTCAGCGCTGCTACGGGCGGCCCCTTTCAATACCATCCCACCAAGCCCGGAATGACTGAGCTGGGTCTGGAGGAGGCGCATCGTGGCCTTAAGATTTCACCGGCAGAATTCGATGAGGTCGCCGCCGAACTTGGGCGCACCCTCGACTTCGTCAAAGTGCCAAAGCGTGAGAAAGACGAACTCCTCGCCGCCTTTGCCGCCCACAAGGGCGAAGTCACGGCTGGCTACATGGCCAAGTGATCGCCCGCAAAACGCGTTTTTTTAGTTTCGCGTTGGGCTGCCCTGCCCGCCGCGCGTAGTGTTCACTCCATGAAGAAAAGCCAACCCCTCGTCGTTGCTGGAAAGATCAGGCTGAAGCGCTTTGACCCGGGCTACAGCGGGCGGCTCACCAAGGAAAAATCCAAGCCGTTCACCGATGCACTCGGGCAGCGAATCGGCGACGTGCAGCAACTCCTCTACGCCAATTCCAGCCACGCGGTGCTGCTGATTTTCCAAGGCATGGATGCCAGCGGCAAGGACGGTGCGATCCGCAATGTGCTCCGCTACGTCAACCCCGCCGGCGTCGAAACCGCCAACTTCAAGGTGCCCTCCGCCGAGGAGAGCGCGCATGATTTTCTCTGGCGCATCCATCAGGCCGTGCCGCGCCGCGGCAACATCGGTGTCTTCAACCGCTCGCACTACGAAGCGGTGCTGGCCGAGCGCGTGCTGGAGCTTGTCCCGAAGAAAGTCTGGTCGCGCCGCTACGCCCAGATCGTGGACTTCGAGCGCATGCTCGTGGAAAACGGCGTGCTCGTGCTCAAGTTCTACCTGCACATCAGCCGCGACGAACAGGCCAGGCGGTTCAAGGAGCGGCTCGCAAACCCGAAGAAGAATTGGAAATTTTCGCACGCCGACCTCACGACGCGCCAGCACTGGGATGACTACATCGAGGCCTACGAGGACATGCTCAATGCCACGAGCCATCCCGCGGCCCGCTGGCATGTCGTCCCCGCCGACCGCAACTGGTATCGCGATCACGTGGTGGCCGACACCGTGGTGCGGGCGCTGAAGCGATTGAAACTGAAATGGCCCACGTCCACCGAAGATTTGTCGAAGATCCGCATTTCCAAATAGGCATCCTCCCGCGCGTCGTAACCTCAACCCCTCCCTCCCATGGCCCATGTCTTTCTCGCAATCTTCCTGATCGTTTTCGGTCTCAACATCATCGCCGGAATCGCAATTCCAGTGTGGATCATCGACGGCCTCGCGCTGACGACCGGCGTCCTGCTGCTGATCGAGCGGTTCGGTTCCGGCGTGAAAAAATAGTCGGCCGGGCGCGAAATTGTTTCGCGTCGCCGGCTCCGCTCGACCGTGTGAACCCGTTTCAGGTGACCGGTCGCGCCGGTGCCGCTTCGGGTTCGGGAATGTGCCCGCCCTCGTTTTCCAACACCTGCTCGGCCGGCGTCGGGGATTTGAGGGGCAGGTCCGCAGCTCGCGTCATCGCCCGCGCGTCCAACGCGCGATCGAGCACAGACTCCTCCATCAGGCCCCGCTCCAACACGATTTCGCGCAGGGATTTTCCCGTGGCCAACGCGTCCCTGGCCACACTCGCCGCGAGATCGTAGCCGAGCTGCGGGGTGAGCGCGGTCACGAGCATCAGCGAGCGCTCCATGAGTTCGGAGGCGCGGGCGGAATCGGCCTCCAGTCCCGCCACGCATTTCTCCGCAAACGCGAGCGCACCGTTCGTGAGACATTGGATGGCTTCGTGGAGACAGTGCGCGATCAGCGGCAGCGTCGCGTTGAGCTCAAGTTGGCCCTCGCGACCGCAGGCCGACACGATTTGCGTCAGGCCCTGCACATAGAGCCCGACTTGCACGAGCATCTCGCACATCACAGGATTGACCTTGCCCGGCATGATTGAGGAACCCGGCTGGATGGCCGGCAGCCGCAACTCCGCAAAACCCGCGCGCGGCCCGGAGCCGAGGAGACGGATGTCGCCGGCGATTTTCGTCAGGCTCGCCGCCACCGCGGTCAGAATTCCCGCCACCTCCACCGCATCGTCGCGGGCCGCCTGCGCCTCGAAGTGGTTGCGCGCCTCGTGAAACGCGATCCCGGTTTCCGCGCTGAGGATGCGGCAGACTTCGGCGGCAAACTCCGGGTGCGTGTTGAGCCCGGTGCCGACGGCCGTCCCGCCGATGGCCAGTTCCGCGAGCACGGTGATGCCGCGCTGCACGCGTTCGACCGCCTTGCGCACCTGCATCGCGTAGCCGGAAAACTCCTGGCCCAGTGTGAGCGGCGTGGCGTCCATCAGGTGCGTGCGCCCGATCTTCACCACGGCCGCGAACTCCGTGGATTTTTGCTCGAGCGCCGCCGCCAGCGTCGCGAGCGCCGGTGCGAGATTCTGCCGCAGCGCCAGCGCGACGCTCACGTGGAGCGCGGTCGGAATGACATCGTTCGACGACTGCCCGAGGTTGACCTCGTCATTCGGGTGCACCGCCAGCCCGCTCCGCGTCACCTGCCCCGCGAGGTGGGTGGCGCGGTGCGCGATCACCTCGTTGGCGTTCGTGTTGGTCGAGGTGCCCGAGCCCGTTTGAAAGACATCGACGGGGAACTGCGCGGCGTGGTGGCCTTCCGCGATCTCCCGCGCGGCGCGCTGGATGAGTTCGCTTTTCTCCGCGGACAACTGCCCCAGTTTCCCGTTGGCTTGGGCGGCCGCGAGCTTGACCAGCCCCAGCCCGCGCACAAAGGCGGCGGGCATGGGCCGGCTACTAATGGGAAAATTCAACACTGCCCGCTGCGTCGAAGCACCCCAAAGCGCATCGTCCGGCACCAACACCCTGCCCATCGAATCCGATTCCGTGCGCATGTGGTTTCTCGTTTTTCTGTTTTCTGTTTTCCCAGTCCTTGTTCCGAACCGAGAGCACATAGACACAGGAAATACCCCGTGGTTCAGTATCGCGGGCGGCTCCCAAAACAAAAAAATGAGCCGGCGCAGGCCGGCTCATTGGAAATTACCCCGGCCTGTCTCAGGCCCCGGCCGGCGCGAACAGATCCTCGACCGAATCGCTCTCCACGCCGATATCGGCAAACAGCCACGACGAGAGGTAGCGCTCGCTGCACGACGGCACGATCACGACGATCTGCTTGCCTTTGTTTTCAGGACGCTTCGCGAGCTGGATGCCCGCCCAGATCGCAGCACCCGAGGAGATGCCAACGGGAATGCCGTCGAGCTGGTTGACCTGCTTCGAGACCGGGCCGGCGTCGGCCTCCTTCACGCGAATCACCTCGTCGTAGATTTTCGTGTTAAGCACGGCGGGCACGAAGCCGGCGCCGAGGCCCTGCAGCTTGTGCGGGCCGGGCGCGCCGCCCGAAAGGATCGGTGAGGCATCGGGCTCGACCGCGATGATCTTCACGCCGGGCTTCCGCGTCTTCAGCACCTCGCCGATGCCGGTGATCGTGCCGCCGGTGCCGATACCGGAGACGACGAAGTCAACCTTACCGTCGGTATCGCGCCAGATTTCCTCGGCGGTGGTCTTGCGGTGAATCGCCGGATTCGCCGGATTGGAGAATTGCTGGAGAATGACACTGTTGGGGATCTTCGCGGCGAGTTCCTCCGCCTTGGCGATCGCGCCTTTCATCCCTTTGGGCCCCTCGGTGAGGATGAGGCGGGCACCGAGGACCTTGAGGAGTTTGCGGCGCTCCATCGTCATGGTCTCGGGCATTGTGAGGATGAGCTTGAGCCCTTTTGCAGCGGCGACGAACGCGAGCGCGATGCCCGTGTTGCCGGAGGTCGGCTCGATGAGGACGGTCTTCGCGTTGATCTTTCCGCTCTTCAGCGCGTCGTCGATCATCGAGAAACCGATGCGGTCCTTCACGCTCGAGAGCGGGTTGAAAAATTCGAGCTTCAACAGGATATCCGCCTGCGCGCCATGGGCGGCGGCGGTGCGGTTGAGGCGGACGAGCGGCGTGTTGCCGATCGTTTCGGTGATGTCGTTATATATTTTGGCCATGATGGGGACGGGTTAAATTTTCTGGAAGGGAAAGGCGGCCTCAGCGGGCGGTGCCCCAGCGGCGGTGGAGAAAACGCTCCCACGGGGAAAAGAGAATCTTGTCGGCGAGCAGGCCGATGGCGAGGAGCACAATCATGATGCCGATCACTTGTTCCATGGCGTTAAGTTCGCGTCCGTAGTGCAGCAGATGGCCGAGGCCGAAGCCGCTCAATATCGTGACATAAATTTCCGCGGCCATCAACGAGCGCCACGCAAATGCCCAGCCCTGCTTCATGCCACCCACGATGTAGGGCAGCGCCGCCGGTAAAATCACGCGCAGCCAGGTGTGCAGCCCGCCCGAGCCCATCGTGCGCGCCGCGCGCGCGTAGAGCGGTGGGACGTTACGCACGCCGTTGTCGGTCGCGATAATCACCGACCAAAGGGTGCCCATCACCACGACAAAGAACATCGCCGCCTCGGTCTGCCCAAACCAGAGCAACGCCAGTGGCACCCAGCACACGCTGGGCAGCGCCTGCAGGCCGAGCGCCATCAGCCCCAGCGTGTCCTCGAGAATCTGGAACCGCGCCGTGAGCAGGCCGAGCGGGAGCCCGAGCAGCAGCCCGGCCATGTAGCCCAGCGCGAGTCGCTTGACGGTGACGAGAGTGGCTTCCGCGAGCGTGCCGTCCGTGGCCGCCTCCCACAGGTAGCGCCCGACGCTGAGCGGCGACGGCACGAGCACGGGCGACCAGACATGCGCGCGCACGAGCACCTCCCACACCAGCACCAAGCCGGCGAAAAAGATCAGGACTTTCCCAAAGCGTTTCACCGGGCCACCTCCATCGGCGGGACGGTTTCGCCCCGCGGGTAGCGCTTCAGCGCCGCCATGATCGTCATCGCTTGTCGCGCGAGATCGACGCTGTTGAGGTCGCGCGGCCGCGGCAGCTCGATCTTGAACTGTTCCTGGATGCGCCCCGGATGCGGCGAGAACAACATCACGCGATCGCCGAGGCAGACAGCCTCGCGGACGTTGTGCGTGACGAAAACGATGGTCTTTTTCCGCTCCTGCCAGATGCGCTGAAGATCGCCGTAGAGCTGCTCGCGCGTGAGGGCGTCGAGCGCGGCGAACGGCTCGTCCATCAGCAGCACGCGCGGATTGGGCGCCAGCGCCCGCGCGAGGGCCACGCGCTGCTTCATGCCGCCCGAGAGTTCGTGCACAAACGCGTGGTGAAATTTCTCCAAGCCCACGAGCTTAAGATAGGACTCGGCGACCTCCCGACGCTCCTTCCGTTTGAGCCCGGGTTTGAGCCGCAGGCTGAAGAGCACGTTGTCGAGCACATCGAGCCACGGAAACAACGCCGACTCCTGAAACATCATCATCCGCTCGCGGCCGGGCTCGATCACGGCGGCGCCATCGCAGAGGACTTGGCCGGAGTCGGCCGCTTCCAAGCCCGCGATGATGTTGAGGAGCGTAGACTTTCCGCAGCCGCTCGGCCCGAGGAGGCAGACGAACTCGCCCTCGACCACGTCCAGCGAGACGGTGTCGAGCGCATGCACCGGTTTGTCGCGCTCGCGCGACGCGAAGCTTTTGCTCACGCCCTGAATGGAGAGCTTCGACGGCGCCTCGTTTTGGAGTTCGGTCTGGAGCATCATGGCTTGCGGCTGAAAAGTCGGTCGAGCGGGATCGCCTGGCGGAGGAACCCGACGCTTTGGGCTTCGCCGACCAATTCGTCAAACTGTGCCTGTGTCACCTGCCCGGTGAATTTGAGCCGTCGCCACGCACTCGCCACCACCTCGCCGGACAGCGCCCGCTTGGTGTCGGCGGTGAGTCCGGCCTGCACGAGTGCGCGCGCCTCCTCGGCATGGTCGTTCAGCCACGCGGTCAGCTCAAGGTGCGCGACGCGAAATTTCTCGGCGAGTTCGGGACGCGTTTTGAGAAATTTCGTGCTGCTCACCAACACGGTCGTCACCGCGTCGCCTTGTTCGAGAAAGATTCTTCCGCCGGCCTCGAGTTCAAGGCGCGAGACCCACGGCTCCACCGTCCAGACGGCGTCAACCTTGCCCTGCTGGAAAAGCTGGAGCTGATCGGGATTCGCGGTCGGCAGCACAAATACATCGCCGCCGGTGAGCGTAACCTTGAAGCCCTGTTTCTTGAGCCAGGCGCGCGCAGCCACATCCTGCGTGTTGCCGAGCTGCGGCGTGGCGACCTTGCGCGCGCGAAAATCACCGGGCTGCTTGATGCGGCCGTCGCCGGCCACGACCAGCGCCGCCCCGCCCTGCGTCGCACCGGCGAGCACGCGAATCTCGTCGCCGCGCGAGCGGATGTAGGCGTTGAGAGCGGGATTGGGGCCCACATAGGTGAGGTCGATGCTGCCGGCAAAAATCGCCTCCATCGCACTCGGCCCCGCGTTAAACGGCAGCCACAGAATCCTCACGTCCGGCCCCAGCCGCTGCTCGAACCAGCCCCGCTTCTCCCGCGCCGTGTGGCTGCCGACGATACCCTGGGCATGCGTGATATTCGGAAAATATCCCACGCGCAGCGTCACCGTCTCGGCACGGGCGCCGGCAACGGCGAACAAGAGGACGGCGAGGACAAAGCGCAGCATGGGACCTACGTGGCGTAACGGCCGAGCAACTGGTGGATCACGCCATCGGCGGCATCCAGCACCGGAGACCGTGCGCGTCGCACCGGCCGGCGCGCCGACCGCGCGGGCCTTGGTGCGGATTCGAGCGCGGCGTCCGGCTCCGCCGAAAACGGCAGCGGCAGGCCGTCGCGCCGGAGTTTGCGCAGCGTGACTTCGACCACGTCCGCGAGCGTGTAGCGGTCGAGGATTCCCGCGATGGCGTTGCGCACGTCGAGCATCAGCATCCGCAGGCCGCAGTGCGCCTCGTCGGGACACGTGCATTTTTCATAAGCCGTCTGACTCACGCATCCGATCGGTGCGAGCGGACCGTCGATGAGGCGCACGACGGCACCGATCGTGATTTTGCGGGCGGGCTTGGCGAGCCGGTAGCCGCCAAACTTGCCGCGCTCGCTCGTGACGAACGCCGCCTCCTTCAGCGTCTGCATGATTTGCTCGAGAAACTTCACTGGCAGTTGCTCGCTGTCGGCAAGTTCGGACACCCGCACCAACGCCCGCCCCATCTCGGCGGCGATGCCGAGATTGATCAGCGTGCGGAGGGCATACTCGCCTTTCTTGGAGAGCTTCATTGAACGACCATTTCAATCTAGATTGTTTCAGTAGGAATTAAGGCAAGCCCGTTGTGCGCGAACCCGCGCTATGACACGGACCGATGTCTTCCGACCCGCCGGAACCCGCGCGGAATTGACAGCACCGCGGACGTTCGGTGCCGGGCACGTCGCACTTGCGCGGCACCTCCGCCCTACTCGCCCGTGGCGAAACGCAGCGCGTATTGCGCAAGGTTGTAGTCGGCAATCGTCGCAAGGTAATCGCGCCGGGCGCGGGCCAGCTCGTCTTCGGCCAGGAGATCTTCCAGCGCGGCGCTTACGCCGGTTTCGCGACGCTGGCGCGAGAGCCGTGCTGTCTGATCCGCGGCTTCGAGGGTCTTGCGCGCAAGTTCGATCTGCGCGGTAAACGAACCCAAGCGTGCGTGCTGCTCGACCACCTGACGGCGGATGAGATCACGGACTTTTTCCTGCTCAAATTCGACCTGACGCTCGCGCGCGGCGGTTTCGCGTTCCCGATTTTTGTCGAAGAGTCCGCCTGGACCCACGCGCCAGCTCACGCCCAAGGAATAGTCACCGCTGTAGCCGTAGTCGCGGGTCCAGGTTGAGCCCGACGGGCCACCGCCCAGACCACCCAGCGACGCTTGGGCACCGATGGTCGGAATCAACGGACCTTTCGTCGCCCCACGGTGCAGCGCGCGGGCGGCCTCCAGCCGCGCCGCGGCTTCGTCCAACTCCGGACGAACGGCGAGCGCGCGTGAAACCAGTGCGCTTAGATCAGCGGTGGGCGCGCCGAGCGCCATCGGAGCCAGATCGGAATCCACCGGTGTCAGTTCAACGGTCGGATCGAGCCGGAGGATTTCAGCGAGCCGCGCCGCGGCAATGCGTTGATCCGCGCGCACGCGCACGAGTGTGAGTTCGGCGCGCTCCCGCGCACCGCGGACGCGCGCGGCGTCGCCGGCAAAGGTAATGCCGGCTTCCGTCGTCGCAGCGATTTGCTCGGCGTGCCGGCCCGTGATGCGAGCCGCTTCCTCCGCGGCGATGACGCCGGCGCGAGCCCGGGCGAGCTCGAAGTAGGCCGCGGCGGCGCGAAAGGTTGCTTCCCGTTGCCGTCCAGCCAGCGCCGCTTCGTTTGCGCGCACGACCTGCCGCGCCACGAGATTCTGGTAATAAGTTTCCCCCAGATCGATCTGGGCTGTGATCATCAAGGCGGCCGCGACCGACTTCTTGTCCGCGTCGAGGATGCGGCCCTCCACGTTTTGGATGTTGTCGTCGTGCTTCCGAAAAGTAAGCGACGGCGTGACCCACGGGAAATAACGCGCCCGCGCGGAATCGTGGGCGGCGCGGGCCTCGATCACTTTCTCACGAGCGATCTCGACGTCCAAATTCTTCGCCCCCGCTAGCCGGAGCGTGGTCGGGAGGTCGATGGTGTTGGCGGCGGTGGCGAGGCCGACCGCAGAAAACCACCCCACAAGGCCAGCCAGGAGGTGGAGCGCGTTGCCCCCAACGCGCTGACGGATTCCCGATCGCACCAAGCGCGTTGAAGGCAACGCGCTCCACCACGAAGCAATTGTCTTGGCTCTCATTTCGCCTCCGTTGCGATCACGGCTTGGCCGGACACGAGCGTGGTCTTGCCCGGAATGATGACGCGCGCGTTCTCCGCGATCCCTTCAAGGATTTCGGCGTTCGTGCCGTCGTTGAAGCCGTATTTGACGGGCACGCGCGTCGCTTTCCCATCGGCAAACGTGAAGAGAAACCCCGCCGCCTTTTCCCGAATGAGCGCGGCCGCGGGAACGAGCAAAGCATCCGCGTGTTTTTCGACGCCGATCTTCACCATCACATACATGCCGGGGCGCAGGGTCCCATCGGCATTGGGCACATCGGCTTCGACCAACAGCGACCGCGTCGCTTCGTCCAGCGCGCCCGAGTGGCGCGTGACCGTGCCACGCACCGTCCGGCCGGGCAGTGAATCCGTGGTCACAACGACGGGCTGGCCGACTTGAATGCGGGACGACTCGATTTCCGGCACGGGCACGCGCACACGCACCGTCGAATAATCCATAATTGTCAGAATCGCCGCCGCCGTGGGATTGCTACTGGCCGTGGCGGCCGGCACAAACGCACCGGGGTCGACGTAGCGCATCGTGACCACCCCATCGAACGGCGCGGAAATTTTGCTGTAGCGCATCATCGTCTCATTGGCGGCGAGGCCGGCTTGCGCCATGGCGAGGCGGGCGTCGGCGGTGTCGGACGCCGCGGGCGTAATCAAATCGGGGGCTTTCGCGCGGGCCGCTTTCAGGCGCCCCGATTCCACCTTCGCGATATTCAGCTCGGCCTCGTGCTTGGCGCGCTCAGCGACGAGCTCGGGCATCTCGATTTCGGCCATGAGCTGGCCGGCCTTCACCTTGTCACCTTTGTCCACCGCGATGGATTTCAAGTAGCCCGCAACCTTGGCGTGCAGTGTTACCTGTTGGTTGGCGCGCAGCGTGCCCGGTAGAGTGATGAACCGGTGGATCTCACCGCGCTTGGGTGCCGTGACTTGAACCTGAGCCGCGGCCGGCGTGGCGGCGGCGGCGGCGGCTCCGGGCGCGGGATAGGATTGCGCACTTGCGGTCAGTCCGGTGGCCAGCCCAAGAACAAAAACGGACAACGGTCGCGCCACGGGGGCAGGAGAATTGATTTTCATACGAATCGAACGAGTTGTGATTGCGGCGGGATTACTTGTGACCGACAGGGGAAACGAAATGCCCGCTCAAGGGATCGTCGGGATCGAGTGAACCCGACCGCGTGGAGGAACGACGACGGATAATGGCGAAGAAGGCCGGCAGGATAAAGAGCGTGGCAACGGTTGCCAGCGCCAGTCCGCCGACCACGGCCCGGCCAAGAGGAGCGGTCTGATCGCCACTCTCGCCGAAACCGAGGGCCAGCGGCACCATGCCTGCGATCATCGCAAAACTTGTCATGAGAATCGGACGGAGCCGGCTGCGGCCACCGTCCACCGCCGCGGCCAGCGCGTCGTTGCTTTGGATCCGGCTGCGCTCGGCAAAGGTGACGAGCAGAATCGCATTCGCGACCGCCACGCCCACCGCCATGATTGCGCCCATGGCGGATTGGATGTTGAGCGTGGTGCCGGTGAACCACAGCGCGAGCACCACGCCGGCGATCACCGCGGGCACGGTCGACACGACGGCAAACGCGAGCCGCAGCGACTCGAAATTCGCCGCGAGCATCAGGAAGATTACAATCACCGCGATAATCAGGCCCGAGCGAAACCCATCGAGCAGTTGCTCCAGCGGGATAACCTGGCCGCGGAAATCCACCTTGGTCGACGGTTGCGGGAGCGGACCGGCGTCAGCGACCGCCTGGCGAATCGCGCGCATCGCCGTGCCGAGATCGCCGCCGTGGATATTGGCCGTGATGCTGACGAGGCGCGCCAGGTTGTAGCGCTCATACATGCCCACCGCGGTGCCCGGAGCGAGCGTGGCGATGTTGCGCAACAGGACCGCTTCCCCCCGGCTCGACGCAACGGGCACATTGCCCAAATCTTCCATCGTCGTGGTTTTCGCCTCGGGAATTTGGACCTGAAGATTGAAGCTGATTCCGGAACCGGGGTCGGCCCAGAAGATGGGAGTCGTGAAGCGACTGGACGTCGTTGCGGCGACGACCGAGCGGGTGACGTCCGACATCTGCACGCCCATCAGGCCCGCGCGTTCGCGATCCACGTTCACGGCGATGGTCGGATAGTCCAAAGTCTGGGCGATCTGAATGTCCCGCAGGTAGGGAATTTTTTTCATCTGCTCGATGATCAGGTCCGCATGCGCCTTGCTCACCGCCAGCGGGGAACCGCTGATCGCGATTTCCACCGGCGTGGGCGAGCCGAAGCTCATCACCCGCGAAACGATGTCCTGCGGCTCAAAAGAGAATCGCACGTCGGGCAGCTCGCGCGCGAACACGCCGCGGAGCTTCTCCTTGAATGCCTCGATGTGAATGCCCGTGCGGGGCTTGAGTTGCACGGCCAGCCAGCCTTCCTCGGGACCGCCATTCCAGAGATGGACGAGGTTCACCGGGAAGCTGGAATTATGCACGCCGACCATGCCGATGGTGACGTCGATCTTGTCGGCGCCGCCGGCTTCGCGGGCGATGGTATCGAGCACTTTTTTCGCCAGCGCCTCCGTCAGGTCGACGCGCGTGCCGCTCGGTGCGCGCAGGCGCAGCGCAAACTGGCCATTGTCCGTCTTCGGAAAAATCTCGGTGCCAAGGCGTGCCCCGAACACCCAGATGATCCCGCCGCAGACTGCGAGGTAAACGAGCGCGAGCGGCCAGCGCACCACCACGAGTCCGCGCAGGACACTGCCGTAGCCCCGCTGCATTTTGGAGAAATACGAGGCCTCGTGGATCTCGGAGGAGTGGCCGCGAAGCAGCCAGACGGAGAGGATCGGGACCAGCGTGCTCGACAACAGGTAGGAGGCGATCATCGAGAATCCGACGGCCAGCGCCATCGGAACGAACAGAGCCCTCGCCGCACCGACCATGAAAAACGCCGGGATAAACACGGCCAGAACACACAGCATGGCGAGCAACCGCGGCAGCGCCGTCTCCCTCGTGCCGTCGAGCGCGGCGCGGGAGACAGGGGAACCGCGCGCGATGTGCGCATGGATGTTTTCCACGGCGACCGTCGATTCGTCGACGAGGATGCCGATGGCGAGCGCCAGGCCTCCCAGCGTCATGAGGTGAATCGTCTCGCCCGAGATCCACAGCGCGAACACCGCGCCCAGCAACGAGAGCGGGATGTTGATCACCACGATAAACGCGCTTCGCCAGTCGCGCAGGAAGAGCAGCACCATGATTCCGGTGAGGATCGCGCCGAGGCCGCCTTCCTTCAGCACGTCGTTGATCGAGCGGTTCACCACCGGCGACTGGTCGAACACATAGCTGACCTTGATGTCGTCGGGCAGGATTTTTTGAAACTCGGGGATGTTCTTTTTGACAAGGTCGACCACGGCAAGGGTCGAGGCATCGCCGCGCTTGGTGACCGGCAGATACACCGTGCGAAGGCCGTTCGCCAACGCGTGGGCCGTCGTGATGTCGGCGCCGTCGATGATCGTGGCGACATCGCGCACGAACACGGCGCCCTGGTCATTTCGGCGCAGCGGAACCGCCTCGAGATCCTTGGGGTTCTTCACGATCGAATTCATTTCCACGATCGGATACTTGTCCCCGAGGTTCATGTTGCCGGAGGGGCTGATCGTGTTGGCCTCGGCGAGCGCCTTTACGATTTCGTCCGGCGAGAGGCCGTAGGCCCGCATCCGCTCGGGGTCCACGTTGACGATGATGCCGCGCGAGCTGCCGCCGAAGGGCGGCGGGGCCGACACACCGGGCAGGGTCGCGAAGGCCGGGCGCACGCGGTTGAGCGCCTGATCCTGCATTTCGCTGAGCGTGCGGTTGGGGTTGTCGGTCGAAAAAACAAGATAGCCGACCGCCACGCTGCCGGCATCGAAACGCGTGACGAATGGCGCAGGCGTGCCCGCCGGCATGAACGCCCGGGAACGGTTCACGTAGGCGATCACTTCCGACAGCGCCTGCGACATGTCGGTGCCCGGGTGGAACTGGAGCTTCATGATCGAAGCGCCCTGAATCGATTTGGACTCCACGTGCTCGATCCCGGCGATGTAGAGGAAGTGATACTCGTAGCGGTAGGTCAGGTAGCCCTCCATCTGCGCCGGGTCCATGCCGCCATACGGCTGGGCGACGTAAATGGTCGGGATGCCGAGCGGCGGAAAGATGTCGCGCGACATCCGTTGGATGGCAAGACCCGCCGCGAGCGCGACCGCGATAACAAGAACTACGACCGAGAGGGGACGACGCAGGGCGAGTTGGAGGAAATTCATGCGGAGGCGGCGAAAAAGAAGCGCTTAGAAATGGCCGACGTTACCCCCGCAATAGGAACAATTCAGCGACGAGTAAATATCTGGGGGGGGGGGAACATGCTCTGAAGTAATCGGGGAGGGGCAAAGAACAATGGTCGGGAGGTCGTTTGCGAGAGTTTTTTTTCGGCGCATGAAACTCTGCCCGCGCCAGTGGGTCAGTTTGAACGGCTATGAAAACCAACCAAAATGAAACCTCCTCCAGCCCTGCTGTTCACTGCGAAAACCTGAAACGCGAGATCACCGAACTCATCGAACACCTGCGCAAAGACGTCGGGCGTGTCGACGAACCGCAGTTCAAGGCACTGTGCGAAACCGGCGCCGAGGTGCTGGGCGGATTGCGCAAGGCGTTTGAACATTACGGCGAACACAGCGAGCCCGCATGGCGCGGCAGCGCGCAGCCCGCGTAGCAGGAAGGGAGCGCGGCGGGCCGCCGTGGCGAAAAATTTCGGACTGGTGCTGCCGGGCTCCGGTCCGGCCACTCTCACGGCTGCGTCCGCCCGTCGCTCAAGCGCGCATCGAACGACCAGCGGCCCGCGCCGACGACCAGAAGAAACGTGGCGCCGAGGAGCATGCACAGATCGTTCCTCGCCTCATGCAGCATCGGCCAGACCCCGTAGTGTGGCAGCGGCCGCAGTGAGAATCCCCCACATCTCCTGCCCCATCAAAATCGGCACTTTGATTGAGATCATGGCCATGCACATGGTGATGATCAGCGGGATCGCGGCGAGGCGTGTCAGGAGGCCCAGCAGAAGCAGGCTGCCACAGACGATCTCGACGGCACCGACGAAGGGCCCGAGCATCTCGGGGGCCGGCAAGCCGATTTTTGCGAAGCGACCGGCGGCCAGTTCTGCGGGGTAGAGAAACTTCTGGATGCCTTCGGAGAGGAACACGCCGCCGACCATGAGCCGGATGAGGGCGGTGGCGGCGGGAGCGGAGGTTTTCAGAATGCGCTGGCGGAGCGGAGTCATGGTGGGGCTGATTTCTGGAGCCGCGAAGATTTGCGAGGCTGTCTTACAGCGACAGTCGCAACCCGTCGTAAGCCGGCCGAATCCCAGCCGGCAGTGAAGCCTCCAGCTCGGCGTGATCGTTCAGGTGTGTCAGGTGAGTGATCCAAGTGGATGGTGCCGCGATCTCGCGCGCGACGGCGACGGCTTCGTCGATCGACATGTGCGTCGGGTGCGGGAGGGGGCGCAGACCGTCGAGCACCACGGCGTCGGCGCCGCGCGCGAGCGCGACGGCCTCACGCGGCACGCGCTTGCAATCGGTGTAGTAGGCGAATTTTTTCCCGCTGCTGCGCTCGGTGAAAATGAGGCCAAGGGTGTTGAGGCCGCCGTGCGGGAGCAGCGTCGATTGAATCGTGCCCTGCGGCAAATCGAGTGCTTCGGGCATGGCAATGAGCTTGAACGCCACGTAGCCTTTCGCAATCGGGCGCTCGGCGATCGCGTAGGGAAACATCGCGAGCACGCGGCCCATCCCCTCTTCCGTCGAATAAACCGTGAGCGCGTTGCCCCCGATCAAATCGCAGAAGCGCCGCAGGTCGTCCATGCCCGCGACATGATCCGCATGCCCATGCGTGAGGACGAAGAGGTCCGTCTGCACGATGCGTTCGCGCAGACACTGCAACCGGAACTCGGGCGCGGCATCGACCTGCACGTGCAGGCCGTCCATCACGACGTGCACCGACGCGCGTGTGCGGCAGTTGCGCGGATCCACCGAGGTGCAGACGCGGCAGTCGCACGCAATCATCGGCACGCCCTGCGAGGTGCCGGTGCCGAGAAAAATAATTTCCATGATCGCCCAATCACGGATGGCACGGTTAGCGCCGATGGAAAGGCGAAAGGCGGGCGTTCCCCGCTACAGGTTCTTGATGAAGCGCTGCACGTCGTCGTGATTGCCGACGAGCATTACGCTGGCGGTGCTCCCTTCCAGCTTGAACACCATCCGCGTGTCGCGATCGGCGCGAAACTCGAAGTAATCCCGCTTCAATCGCTGGATGCCGAGGCCGCTGTGCAGGTGCGGTTTTCCGAACGCATCGCCCAAGGCGGCCACGGCGTGGGCGACCAGTGCTTGCCGCGCGGCGGGCAGGGCACGCGATTGCGCCTTGAAGCGCGCGGAGAACTCAATGCTTAATGGCGGCATTGAAGTCGCCCTTGTAGCGGGTCATCCGGCCGGCCTTGCGGTCGCGCTTGAGTTCGGCATCGGCCCGCTTCGTGAACGCGCCGAGTTCCGCGGCGGTCGCGCCATACTCGCGTTTGGCATAGTCCGAGTCTTCCGAGAAAACACTCACCGTGCGCAGCGCCACAACTTTGTCGCCGCAGAGGATACCGATGTCTTCGCCTGCGACGGCCCGCTTGAGCCAGTGCGTGAGATTGGCGCGGGCCTTGGTCGGGGAGAGCGTCGTCATATCGACGCAATAAGGACGATACCGCGGCGCAGGTCAAGCGAGGTGCAATCACACGCTACTATCGGCAAGCCTTGAGTCATGCCCGTGCTAAGAACGATGCGTTCCATATGGAGGCTGGGGGCATCACTGAGCCCCGTCTTTTCCAGTTCCCACTTGGGCGAGTAGTTTGGTGATCACCTGTTTCGAAAACTGGCCGTGAACGGATCTTCGTCGAATAGTGCATTTGATGTCAGAAACGAATGCGCAAAAAAAGCGCTCCCTGTTCGGGGAGCGCCTTTGAAGTGTTTGCGTGCTGACTCAGCCGCGACTTGGAGCCGTGCGGACTTAGTAATCCATACCGCCGCCGCCGTGGCCGCCGTGGCCACCGCCGCCCGCAGCTTCCTTCTTTTCCGGGATCTCGGTGATCATGCACTCGGTCGTGAGCAGGAGACCGGCGATGGACGCGGCGTTCTGCAGCGCGGTGCGGGTGACCTTCGTCGGGTCAACCACGCCGGCCTTCACGAGGTCCTCGTATTCGCCGGTGGCGACATTGTAGCCGTAGTTGCCTTTGCCGCCGAGCACTTGCCCGACGACGACCGCACCCTCGACGCCAGCGTTGGCGCAGAGCATGCGGATGGGGGACTCGATCGCGCGGCGCACGATCTGTGCACCGATCGCCTCGTCGCCCTCGAGTTTCACGCCGTCGATGGCCTTGCCGCAGCGCAGGAGCGCGACACCGCCGCCGGCCACGATGCCCTCTTCGACGGCTGCGCGCGTGGCGTGCAGCGCGTCTTCGACGCGGGCCTTCTTTTCCTTCATCTCCACTTCGGTGGACGCACCGACGTTGATAACGGCCACACCGCCGGCGAGCTTGGCGAGACGCTCCTGGAGCTTCTCCCGATCATAGTCGGAGGTGGTTTCGTCGATCTGCCGGCGGATTTGCTTCACGCGGCCCTGGATGTCGGACGACTTGCCGCCGCCTTCGACGATGGTGGTGTTTTCCTTGTCGACGGTGATGCGCTTGGCCTTGCCGAGATCGGCGATGGTGAGGCTCTCGAGCTTAATGCCGAGGTCCTCGGTGATGCAACGGCCGCCGGTGAGAATCGCGATATCCTCGAGCATGGCCTTGCGGCGATCGCCGAAGCCGGGGGCCTTGACCGCGCACACGTTGATCGTGCCGCGAATCTTGTTCACGACGAGAGCCGCGAGGGCTTCGCCTTCAACTTCCTCGGCGATGACGAGGAGGGGCTTGCCGCTCTTGGCGACAACCTGGAGGAGCGGGAGAAACTCCTGGAGATTCGCGATCTTCTTCTCGTGGATGAGCACGTAGG
>JANXSC010000554.1 GCA_025352845.1 Opitutaceae bacterium | reverse complement strand
TCCCAGGCCTCCTCGTCTACCGTGTAGCGGTTGCCAAGGCTCATAGCCCTTTCTTACAAAGGTCCTCGTGGAGCTGCTCGATTTTTTCCTGCGGCATGCCGCCGCCCTGTTCCATCGCCTGAAGCCGGCGCGTCATGTCGGCCCTGTGCGGGGTCGTTGACGCGGGAAAGGTGCAGGAGGAACGCCTTCACCCGGCTGCGATCCTCGGGCGACATGCCTTTGAGGGCTTCCTGCACTTCCTGCACGGTGCTCATGGCGGAAAATTGTGCTCTGCCGAGGCGCTTGGTAAACGCGATTTTAGCGGGGCAGACCCTGAAAGACGGTGGTTCACCGTCCGACGATCTTGCGGATGCGGGCGGAGGTGACGTGGCCGGGGATCGGCTGGAGCCGGCGGCTTTCCTGAGCACTGTCTCGATCTTTTCACCGTCGCCAAGGGCGAGGAGATATTTGCGCGTGAAGCCATCGTTCGGCCAGCCGACGCAGCGCGGTGTCGGTCCAAGCCTGGCCCACCTTCGATTCGATGGGGCCGTGAGCGGCGAGAGTGATGCGTTCAATCAACTCGGGCAACTGCTCGGGCGGGAGCTTGCGGCTCTCCTCGACGATTTGTTCGAGGGTCAGCGGCATGGATAAAAACAAGAGCGAATACGCCGTGGCGTCAATCGGGCAACTGGAATGGAAAATCCCATCTAAACGCGGTAGGCTTGAACACTGCTTTCACTGCCAACAACGACGATCAATTTGAGGTGCTTCGGCCGCTCCTTCCTTGTGACTTCCTGAACAGCTTCGAGGGTGCGGTCGATATTTGGATCATCCCGATGGTCCAAAATAAGAACATGATTTACTGAAATGTCCTTGGCCTTGAGCACGTGCGAAAACTCCCTCGTAAGCGCTTCAACTTCGCCTTGGCGCGTTGGGAATTGGTAGGGGCTGTTCGTCTTGCTTTCAGGATCGGCAATCTCGCTGCGTATCTTGCGGTAGTCTCTGCCCGCGTGCTGAAATGCCGGGACGCGTGTCCCTCCTGGAATGTCCGGTTGGTTTCTGATCGCTCTGCGAGCCGACTCGTCGGGTGGAAACTCAGTCACCTCGATACCGAGATTGAAGGCCGTGATGTCAGGTGGATCGTGAGGCTGGGTATGGGCGATAAAGTCCAAACGATTCGGGAAGCTTAGACCGAATTCCATCAGAATCTTGCGGGCAGAATCCTGCCTGAGCATGGCAGTAAAAACCAGCAGTTCCATGCTGTTCTCCGCCGGCTTAACTCGTCCGTGCTCAAAGCTGAATTTTTGATGAGGCATGCGCTACGGTTGTTTTTTGAAAACGCCCAACAAGCTCACGCACCGAGGTTGCTTGTAGGACTCCCTGCACAGCAAAAAACGCCATGAGTTCTTCAGCTTTTGATTTGCCGTAGTGCGCGGCGAAGGCGGCGGAGGCTTTTTGCTGAAGAATCGGGATGCCTTCTTTGCGACGGCGGCGGTGGCCGATGGGGTATTCGACAGCGATTTTTTCGGTGGGCGTGCCGTCGTGGAAAAAGATTTGAACGGCGTTGGCGATGGAGCGTTTGTCGGGGTCGAGGTAGTCGCGGGAGTATGATTTATCCTCGGTCACGATCATCTTGGCGCGGAGGGCGTCGATGCGGGGATCGGCGGCGACTTGGTCCTCGTAGTGTTCGGCGGTGAGGTTGCCGAAGATCAGACCGATGGCGGTCATGTATTGGAGGCAGTGGTCGCGGTCGGCGGGGTTGTGGAGCGGGCCGGTTTTGTCGATGATGCGGATGGCGGATTCGTGCGTGGTGAGTTCGATGCGCGCGATGTCGGCGAGTTTGTTTTTGATGAGTGGATGGAGCCGCACGGCGCACTCGACGGCGGTCTGCGCGTGGAATTCGGCGGGGAAGGAAATCTTGAAGAGGATCTGCTCCATCACGTAGCTGCCGAGGGGGCGGGCGAGTTTCACGGGCTGGCCCTTGAAGCTCACGTCCTGGAAGCCCCAGTTCTGGGCGGTGAGGGCGGAGGGGTAGCCCATCTCGCCGGTCAGCGCGATGAGCGCGAGGCGGACCGCCCGGCTCGTGGCGTCGCCTGCGGCCCAGCTTTTGCGGGAGCCGGTGTTGGGCGCGTGCCGATACGTGCGCAGCGCGGAGCCGTCGAGCCACGCGTGGGAGAGGGCGTTGATGATTTGCTCGCGCGTGCCGCCGAGGAGAGCGGTTGCGACGGCAGTGGAGGCAATGCGCACAAGTAACACATGGTCGAGTCCTACGCGGTTAAAGGAGTTTTCGAGGGCAAGGACGCCCTGGATTTCGTGGGCCTTCACCATCGCGACGAGGATGTCGCGGACGGTGAGCGGCGGTTGAGAGTTGAGGGCTGAGAGTTGAGAGCCGAACGCCGAGAGCGGTGTGCCCGCGGCGCGGTTGCGAGAAATCCAATCGGTGATGGCGAGGATCGCGCCGAGGTTGTCGGAGGGGTGGCCCCATTCGGCGGCGAGCCACGTGTCGTTGAAATCGAGCCAGCGGACGATCGTGCCGATGTTGAACGCGGCCTGCACGGGATCGAGTTCGTAGTTGGTGCCGGGGACGCGGGCGCCGTTGATGATGGTGGTGCCGGGCACGACGGGGCCGAGGAGCTTCGTGCAGGCGGGGTAGCGCAGCGCCATGATGCCGCAGGCGAGCGTGTCGAGGAGACACCAGCGCGCGGTGTCGAGGGCCTCGGCGGACGGCGAATTGTAGTTCAGCGCGTAATCGGCGATCTCGGCGAGGAGCGCATCGGGGGGCGGGCGGACGTTGGAGATGGGGGAAGACATTCGGAAAATGGGTTCACGCGGAGGCGCGGAGAACGCGGAGTGAGATTAATGAATCCTGCGTTCTCCGCGCCTCCGCGTGAGAAAACTATCTTTGATTAAGTGGTGGGAAAGGGCGGTCATCCGGGCCGGTGTAGTTGGCGGAGGGGCGGATGATTTTTCCGTCCTGGCGCTGCTCGATCACATGGGCGCACCAGCCGGCGGTGCGGGCCATCACGAAGAGCGGCGTGAAAAAAGAGGTGGGCACGCCCATCATGTCGTAGGCAGGCGCGCTATACCAATCGAGGTTGGGAAACATTTTCTTCAGGTCCCACATCACGCGTTCGATGCGCTCGCAGACGGCGAACATCTGCGGCCGGCCGGCGTCGGCGCACAGCTCGCGGGCGATTTCCTTGATGATCGGGTTGCGCGGATCGCCGATGGTGTAAACGGGGTGGCCGAAGCCGATGACGATCTCCTTGCGGGCGACGCGGGCGCGGATGTCGGCCTCGGCTTCGTCGGGCGTGCGGTAGCGGATTTGGATTTCGTGGGAGACTTCGTTGGCGCCGCCATGCTTCGGCCCGCGGAGCGCGCCGATGGCACCGGTGACGCACGAATACATCCCGGAGCCCGTGCCGGCGATGACGCGCGCGGTGAAGGTCGAGGCGTTGAACTCGTGCTCCGCGTAGAGCGTGAGCGAGTGGTCGAGCGCGCGCGTGTGCAGGAGCGAGGGCGTGCGCTGGTGCAGCAGCCGCAGGAAATGCGCGGCGAGCGAAGGTTCGTCGGTCTCGACCTTGATGCGTTTGCCCGTGGTGGCGAAGTGGTGCCAGTAGAGCAGTATCGACGGGAAACTCGCGATGAGCCGGTCCGCGATGTCGCGCGCGGCCGCGACATCGGTGGGCCCGGCGCTGCCCGCGGGCGCGCGCTCGGGCTCGAG
>JANXSC010000538.1 GCA_025352845.1 Opitutaceae bacterium | reverse complement strand
GGATCGCTTTCCAGTGGCCGTCGAGCAGCACGGCCTGGCTGACGCCTTGCTCGTAGAATTCCCAATAAAGATAGTCGTGCTTCGGCTGCGCGCCACGGCCGAGCAGCGTCGGCGTGAGGCTGAGGCTGTCGAGCTTCGCGGGCGTCTTGCCGCCGCCGAGTTCGCTCCATGTCGCCATGAGATCGCCGAAGTAGCCGACGTGATTCGAGACGGTGCCGGCCTGGATTTTCCCCGGCCAGCGGGCGAGGAACGGCACGCGGATGCCGCCGTCGGTCAGGCTGCGCTTGATCCCGCGCAACGGGCCGCTCGCCTCGAAAAATTCCGGCTCGTAATCGGGGCCGCCCTCGCGGTGCGGGCCGTTGTCGCTGGAGAACATCACGAGCGTGCGCTCGTCGAGCCCGAGTTCCTTCAACTGCGCCATGAGCCGGCCCACGTCGCGATCGAGGCGCGTGATCATCGCGGCATGGCCCTTCACGGAATCCTTCCAGGGTTTGTCGGCGTAGAGGCCGTAGTCGGGCACTTCGTTACCGTCGCCGAGTTCGCGTGAGCGCTCGTTGTTCGCGTGCGGCGTGACGAGTGAGACAAAGAGGAAGAACGGCTTATCTTTGTTGCGGGTGATAAACGCCCGCGAATCCTCCGCGCACAGGTCATCGGCATAGACGACGCGCTTCGTCGCGTAGCCCGCGCCGGGCACCTCGCCCACCGCGGTGACGACATTCGGCAGCGGGACTTTCTCGCCGTTGCGCCAGAAAAAATCCGGGTAGTGATTGTGCGCGTGCGTCTGGTTGAGGAATCCGAAGAAATAATCGAAGCCGTGTTTTCGCGGCTCGCCCACGCTGCCGGCCTCGCCGAGCCCCCACTTGCCGACAAGGCCGGTCGCATAGCCCGCCTGCTGGAGCACGCGCGCGATCGTCACGTCGCCCGGCTGGAGTGTCTGCGCCTCCGCGTTGCGCCCGCCGGCATTGCCGCGCACGCGCGTGTGGCCCATGTGCAGCCCCGTCATCAGCACGCTGCGCGACGGCGCACACACGGTGTTGCCCGCGTAGAACTGCGTGAACCGCATCCCCTCGGCGGCGAACCGGTCGAGGTGCGGCGTCTGGATTTGTTTCTGCCCGTAGCTGCCGAGTTCGCCGTAACCGAGATCGTCGGCGAGGATGAAGATGATGTTGGGCTTCGCCGCAGGCTGCGCGGCGAGCGCCGAAAGGATCAGCAACGGGAGAAAAAGGGCGAAACGCACGAGGAGACGGAGCGAGGGCATCCGCACCAGCGAACAGAATTCCGGCGCGAGTTCAAACCTCGGCGACGGCACGGACGGTGATTGTCTTTCCTCGTAGGTCAGCGCGCTTGCGCGCGCCCCAAACCGCGCCCGCAAGCGGGCTGGCCTACAACGACCGCGGCACGCCCTGGAGAAACGCCATCACGCCCTTCGTGTAGTCGCGCTCGACCTGCTCCGAAAACGGCGAGGTGCGCGGCTCGTAGCCGCCCTCGCGAAATGCCGCGGCGGTGGGCAGGTAGCCGAGCCAGCCGTTGCTGTAGCCGAAAAAGAAATTATGGCGAAACGGCGAGTCGGCGCGGACGCGCAGCGCGATCTCGCAAAATAATTCAACCGGGCTGCCCCAGAGGATCGTGTCGTTGATCCGGAGGGCGCGGACCGGGATGCGCACGAGGTCGGCGCCGGCCGGACTTTTTGAGCCGTAGCGCGCGAGTTCGTCGGACCAGCCGATGTCCGCGCGGCGCGGCGTCTCGATCCACGTTTCACCGAGCCAGAGTTTCCCGTCCACGCCCGCGGCCAGCGCGCGGCTGGCCTCGATGATTTTGTCGCCGAGCAGCACACGAAACTCGCCGATATGCGATTTCGCGAGATCCTGCACGGTGTAGATCGGGGCGAGATTTCCGGCGGCGCCGTTGATGTAGAGCATGGGCGCGCCGAGTTTCTCCTCGACATAACTGCTCACGATGCCGGGGCCGTCGCCGCTCACCTGTAGCATCGAGCCGGCAAGCACGGTGCCGTGCATCGCGTAGTTAGCGATCACGCCGAGCAGTGCGCCGTCAGGCCGCTCCAGCCGGATGATCCCAATCTGCCGGTCGGCGGGGCCGTCGGGATTCAGGCCGAGGGAAATCTTGCCGTCGGCATCGCGCGCGCGGCGGTTGATATTCGCCCGCGAAAACCCCGTGCCGATCGCGACGCGCGCGGGCGCGAGGGCGGCGCGCGCGGAGCGGATGCCGGCGACGAGCGTGGCTTTCACGAACTCGCAGTAGTCGCGATTCCACGGGTGATCGGAGCGACCCTTGAGCAGCACATCATACATGCCGGGCGGGCCGACCTCGGGCGTCGAATGGCTGTGCGTGACCGTCCACCAGAGTTGGCGCGGCTCAAGTCCGAGTTCTTTTTTCAACGTCGCTGTCACGTCGTCATAGACCGTCGGCGAAAACAGGCAGAGGTCCGACGCGACGATGAACACCTGCGTGCCGCCATCGTCGAGCGCCGCAATCGTGTGGTGGATCTTGTCGCGCACGCCGGTGGACTGGCGCGGGCCGTAGCCCATGAGCCACTGCGGCGTGGTTGGGGTGATGTCGGCCTTGACGAAGGCGGCGCGGAATTCCGCCCTGGCGGACACGAAGGAAATTGCGAGGGCGAGGAGGAGCGGGAGCAGGCACATGGGGTTCGTGGGGTGAACGGACATCGGACGGTGCGACGCTGACGGTTCGTTGCGACCGGGTCAACGGACGGAAATGATTTTCCAAGCTGGAGCGCGGCCGACCGACGCGACACGCTGTGATTCTCCCCGCCGTGTTTTTCCGGTTTCTTCCACTCTTTTTTTTCTGCCTCGTCGCGCTGACCGCGCGCGCGCAGGAAGTGCAACAGCACGGACTCGTCTTCGAGGAGTGGGTGCGCGCGACGTTCTTCGACGGCTACCGGCCGCGGAGCTACACGCAGAAGTGGGACATCCCCGCGGCGGTGAACAAAAATTTCGGCGGCGTGCCGGTGAATCCCAAGGCCGCGAAATTCGGCACGCCTGTCGATCTCGGCGATGCTCTGCGGCAATTCGCAATCGACGAGCCGTTCATCTTGGTCGTCGGTTTCTGGCGGCAGGAAGCCGACGAGAAGCGTTTCGTGAACATCGTCGCCCCGCGCGTCGATCCCATCGCGTGGAAAAAACTTTGGGGCCCGGTCACGCTCGCCGATCTCAAAAAACTCGACGCCGTGATCAAGGACCGGTCGCTCACGCCCGCCGAGGCGCGCGCCGCCGCACAAAAAATCAAAAGCGCGCCGCCCTTCACGCAGTCGATCATCGTCGTGAACCCGAAGATCGATTCGCAGACGCAGCGCCGCCTTCAGTGCAGTGTGCGATTCAACGACGTCTTCAGGCACCTCGTGCCCGGCGGAAACCCCGAGGTGCAGGAGCAACCTGCATTATGGGGCGTGCCGTTTCCCGCGACGGTGGCGTCGGGACCGCGAGTGATCAAAAAATAGAATTCCGTTTTGATGTGGGCGGGGTGCCCTCACCCCGCTTTCAT
>JANXSC010000511.1 GCA_025352845.1 Opitutaceae bacterium | reverse complement strand
GAATTTCTCCGTGCGCTGGATGCGCTGCTCGATTTCGCGGACGCCGGTGAGGTATTCGTCGAGTTTCTCCTTGTCGGTGTGGCCGAGCTGGCGCTGGAGCGAGCGGGCGTCATCCATCACGAAGTCGAGGAGCGAGCGCTGGGTCTCCTGCCGCATCTGGAAATTCCGCTGCCGCTCGCCGGGCGCGCCGGCGCCGAAGAGACGCTCAAAGACGAGCCGCGGATTCGATTCGGGCGCAACCGGGGTCGTGGCCGAGGCCCACGAGAGGTTGTATTGATAGGCGCAGGAGTAGCCGGAATCGCAGCGGCCGGACTTGCGGATCGAGTCACAGGAAAGCTCGAGCGACGGGAAACGCGTGAGATGGCCCACGCGTTGCGCGACCACTTGATCGACGGAGACGCCGACCTGAATATCAGTGCTGTCGGTTTTGCGCGCGCGCGCGCCGGTGAGGAAGGTGGCGTTGGCCCGCGCGTGGTCGCCGGCGCCGTCGTTGCCCGCGGTCGCGTTTTTGTGATCGAGGCCGCCGAGCACTTGAATCGAACTCTGCACGGCCGCGAGCGGCTCCATCGTCTTCGCGAGCGTGAAGTTCGTGCCTTCACCCGTGGGCCACCAGTTCGCCGGCAGCGCGCCGTTGGGAAAGTAAACGTAGGCCATGCGCAACGGCGCACCACTGGCCGTGGTCGCCATGCCGCCGGCCGCGAGCGGAGCGGAGCTGGCGGCGCGGGCCATCGGCCGGAGGCCGGACTGCAATACGGGGAGCGCCACGGCGGCACCGAGCCCGCGCAGAAACTGGCGGCGACCGAGGGAGAATTGACGCTGGGGGGCAGCGTCGGCAGGGCGCGAGGCGGGAGTTTTCATGGGCGGGATTCCGTGGGGCTGAGTCGATCGGACGGGACGAAAGATATGCTGGCAGGGGCGGTGACGCGAGCGCGTTGTTTTTGAAACGCCGCCGATTCAATGACGCCGTTGATCAGCACGGACATGCGGCCACCGTCGCGGGCGAGCTGCGCGGTGATGGCGTCGATCGTATGCACGTCGTAGTATTCGAGCCCGCGGCCGAGGGCGTAGATCAGGAGCTTTTCCGTCACGCAGCGGAAGACATCCAGCTTGCGGTCCTGCACCAGCACGCGCTTCAGCTCGCGCACGCTGGCGAATTTTTCACCGGTGATGAGCTGCCCGGCGGGATCGATGGGCTGGTCGGCCTCGGTATCGCGCCACGCGCCGAGGGCGTTGAAATTTTCCATCGCGAGGCCAAGCGGGTCCATCCGCTCGTGGCAGGAGCTGCAAAGTTTGTTGGCGCGATGCACCGCGAGCATCTCGCTGAGCTTCGGCTCGCGGCCGGCAAATTGTTTCTTCGACTCCTCTAGGTCCGGGATGTCGGGCGGCGGCGGCGGGGGCGGCGTGCCGAGGAGGTTTTCGAGGATAAAGAGCCCGCGCTTCACCGGCGAGGTGCGCGTGGGATTCGAGGTCACGGCGAGCACCGTGCCCTGCGTGAGGATGCCGCCGCGCGGGCTGTCGGCGGGCAGCTTCACGAGGCGCATATTCTCGCCCGTGACGCCCGGGACGCCGTAGTGCGTCGCGAGCTTCTCGTTGAGAAAGGCATAGTCGCTGTCCACGAGTTCGAGCACGTTGCGGTCTTCGCGGATGAGGTGCTCGAAAAACATTTCGGTCTCGCTGCGCATGAGCCGGCGGAACGCTCCGTCGAACTCGACGCGGCCATCGCGGTTGCGCGGCGCGCTGGCGCCCATGACCACGCGCATGTTGATCGGCACGGTCTCGATGTCGCGCGCCTGCAGCCACTGGCCGGTGAAGTTGCGGACGAACGCCTGCGCCTTTGTGTCCGCCAGCATCCGCGCGATCTGCGGACGCAACTGCGCGCGCAGCTCGCCTCGCGTCGCGAGGCCAAACAACTCCTCGTCCGGCATCGTGGACCACAGAAAATAAGAGAGCCGCGACGCGAGCGCATACTCGTCAATCAGCGGAAACGGCTCGGCCGCCGCAGTCGCCACCGGCTCCTCGACGCGAAACAGAAACCGCGGCGAGCCCAGCACCCCCATCATCGCACGCCCGACGCCCTCTTCGAACGTCTTGCCCGGCTGCGCATACACCTGCCGCGCGAGCGCGACGAGTTGCTGCACCTTGCGCTCATCCACCGGGCGGCGATACGCCTTCAGCGCGAAATTCTTCAGGAGTTCACCCGCGTAGCGATCACGTGCGGCCGAATCCTCGGGCGCGGCACCACCGGGGAAAAACCGCGCGTGGTTTTCCGGCACCGTCCAGTGCTGCGGGTTCAGCGGCCCGCGCACCTGCACCGAGGCCACCCGCACGGTGACGCTCGTGTTGCCCGGCCGGGCCTCGCGCACGCGCGCCTTTTCGGCCGATACGACCGCCGCGACATCTGTCGCCACGGGCGGCAGAGGCACGATCTCAAACGCGACGCTGTGGTTGCCCGCCTCCCAGTCGAATTCGATTTCATGTTTGATGGTCTTGCGCTCGGCCCAGACCACATCCTCGGCAAACGCTTCCTTGCCGTCGATCTTGCAGACAAGTTTGCAATGGCTCGGGTCAAAATCGAAGGAGCCGCGCGACTCCAGCTCGGCCACCACCTGGTATTTTTCCGCGCGCTCGACAGTGAAGTTGCGCGCGACCGTCGCGGCCCGCTTCGCATTGAGGTTCTCGCCGTTGATGCCGCCCTCGCCGCGAAAATCCCGACCCGACGCGCTGCGCTCGCGGATGATCTTAGTGACCTTCGGCACCGCGTGATCGACGATCGTCTCGGCGGCGGCGAGGTATTTCTCCAAATGCAGCGGCGAGATCGTGAGCACGTCGCCGTTGTTGTCGAAACCGTTACCGCTGTCGTCCGCCGGAAACTCCACCTCGGCGTTGAAATCGTAACCCATCAAGTCGCGAATCGTGTTGCGATACTCGACGCGGTTGAGCCGCCGCGCCGTCACCCGGCCCGGATCGGGATTCCGCGGGTCGATGGCAAAGGCCTCGTATTTGATCCAGCGCGAGAGGGTGTCGATTTCAGCGTCGCTCGGCCGGAGATTGTCCTCATCGCGCGGCGGCATCAGGCCGGCGCGGACGTTCTTCAACGCCGCCAGCCACATGTCGCGCTTGGCGAGCAACTCCGTGTCCGTGGCAAACGAGTCGAACGAGACCTTGCCCTTGCTGATGCCGTTGCCATGGCAGTCGTAGCAATACTTGGTGAGAAGCGGCTCGATTTTCTGATGAAAACTCGCCGCCGCGGCCGGCTCCGCCCCGCCGAGCGCCGCTCCCAGCCAGCCACTACCAGCCACCGTCGCCGCGACCACGACACCCGTCCGGCTGAGTGCGAAAAACAGCGGGGTCGGCAGTCGGTTCATCAACCGATTGACGCTCGGGAATTCACCCGGTTGCGAGGTTTTTTCCGAGCGAGAAACCCTGACGGTCAGACGGGTGAAAATAAACCGATCACACTGCCGTCAATGCATCCGCCGGGCTCGCCCCGACAAGTCCACCTGCGTTGGCGACACGCGTGGGGATCATCGTCGTGTCGAGGTGCGCTAGCACGCGGGTGAACTCAGGCGAAAGGGAACGCACGTAATCCGTGCTCCCAAACAAAAAAAGGAAAGGCAAAACATGACACGTCAACCTGCCACTGAAACCGCAGCCCTACGCGAAGAGATGGACCGCTAAGTTAACATCAGCGCGTTGATGACAATTCATGCCCTCCATGTCAAAGAAGGTCAGTGGTTTCGAGCTGCTGACCAATGATCATCGCTACATCGCAGCGAGCGGCGTTGCAGAATCTGCTCCCGTCCGATTCGTCCGGCATCATCCTGATCAAACAGCACGACGACTTCCGAGTGGGGAAAGAGATATTCCAATCATAACGTCATAACGTCTCTTGCCCGACGGACAAAGAACGTCCCATCAAGGCCACGCACTTTCGGACGCGGAGTTGCCCAATCGCATCGAATCGAACAACCATTCCACGAAAAGCAGGGGATTGTCTGGCGGTTTGGACAAGGCATCCGCGAGTCGATATATTTCCGCTGACTTTTTGAATCCGTCCGGCAACCGGTCCACGGGCAGTTGCATCCATTTATCGCCCCAGAGCTAGGCAGAGGTTTTTTTGTGGGGTGCATCGGTCCCCTCAGCCGGCTGAAATCTCCCCTTGTTTTGCCAGGAATTTGTTCCAACATTTCAAGCATGTATCCCCCGGGGGCAAATGTTTGGCGACGCGCTTTTGGGCCTGAGAACGCGCGACGCTTACTTTCGCTTTATGTGATCGCGTCACTCCTCACCGGATTCCCCCTGCCGAGTGCATTCGCTGCTGAACCCAGCGTCCAAAAGCCTGCGGATTTGACTAAAGAGGCGGTTGAGTTCTTCGAGTCACGGATCCGTCCGGTCTTAATCGAGCGCTGCTACGAATGTCATTCGAGCAAGGCAAAGAAGGTCAGGGGCGGGCTGCTGCTGGATTCGCAACAAGGTGTCATGGAAGGTGGCATCAGCGGTCCAGTAATCCTTCCGGGTGATACGGAAAACAGTCCGCTGATCCATGCGATCCGTTGGACGGATTCCGAGTTCGCCATGCCACCAAAGGCCAGCCTGACGCCGCAGCAGGTGCAAAATTTCGAGCAGTGGGTCAAAATGGGAGCGCCCGATCCTCGGATCGAGGCCCCGTCGAAAGAGGCGAATAAAGCGAAGACTCGCGACCTGGCCGCTGATCGAAACTGGTGGGCCTTCCGACCGGCCGTCGTGGCGAACCCTCCAGCGGTAAGGCAATCCTCGTGGGTCAGGAAACAAATTGATGCCTTCGTATTACAAGAACTCGAGGCCAAGGAGCTCTCTCCTTCGCCCAAGGCCGATCCGCGGAGTTTGATTCTCCGCACCTATCTAGACCTCACCGGCCTGCGCCCCAGCTACGAGGAAATCGCCGATTTTGTTAAAGACCCTTCCGAGAAAGCCTATGCCGCCGTCGTCGAAAAACTTCTCGCCGCCCCTAGCTACGGCCAGCGCTGGGCGCGGTATTGGCTGGATGTCGCGCGCTACGGGGAAGACAACCCCACCACGGAAGCGACCAATCCCGGTTATCCGAATGCCTGGCGCTATCGCGATTGGGTCATCGACGCGTTCAATCGCGACCTGCCCTACGACCAATTTGTCTCGTTGCAACTGGCCGCCGATGTGATTCCCGGAACGCCTCGCGGCGATCTCGCCGCAACCGGATTTCTAGGCGCTGGTCCGGTTTATCACAAGGACGGACGCCTTTCCAAAGACGTCATCGAAAATCTCTACATGGACGATTGGGACGAGCGCGTTGACGTCGTTTCCCGCGGCGTGCTGGGACTCACCGTGGCCTGTGCGCGGTGCCACGATCACAAGTTCGACCCGATCAGCACTCGCGACTATTATGCTTTGGCCGGTGTCTTTGCTTCCACGGCGGCCGCTCCGCGTCAGCTGGCGGAGATTGATTCCGAAGTGGAGACGCGCTTCATGGCCACGTCTCAGCGGCTCTTCTATCTCAGCTACGTCGCCAACCTCATGCGCGATGAGCCGGGATCCTCTCCGGCGGATGCACGAAAAAAAGTGGAACGGTTTATGTCCGAAATGGATAACATTAGAACCGAAACCACCGAACTCCGTGACAAGTTTCCCGCTCTCGGCGCGCAACTGGCAAAGCTGGAAAGGCGCCCGAAACCGTATCCTGCCGCAGAAGAAAAACGATCGGACGCTCCCGAGGTGGCGGCACAAACTCCTGCGGTGCAGGCTACCAAAGAGCCGGGGACTTTGATTGCCGCCAACGAGACCGGTAATATCCCCGTGACCGCAGAACCTACTCTCGCAAAAGGAGCCACGGTTCCCCCGCCGGCAGACGAGCCGCCGGTCGGCCGCCAAGCCCGGGGGCGCGGCGCTCCCGCCGATCCCTATTTCCACTCGGTCTTCGATGCTGGCGTGTATGTCGATGGGACCGACCCCGATCTCACCATGATTGGGATCAAGCCAGGAGTAGCGCGCGATCTTCGCGTCCTCGCGGGCGGTAACGTCGCCAAGCCCGGCGAAGTTTCTCCGCGGGGTTTTCCGACCGTTCTGGCCAAGGGTAAACCCGCTTTTCTCCACGGTTCTGGCCGCCGGGAACTGGGTGAAAAAATATTTACGGACGCCGCTCCCCTCGCCGCTCGCGTCATTGTCAATCGGGTCTGGGGTTGGCATTTTGGCAAACCTTTGGTGGCCACGCCGAGCGATTTTGGTGCACAAGGCGAACTCCCCACCCATCCGACATTGCTGGACGACTTGGCGGCACGCTTCATCGCCAATGGTTGGTCGCTGAAATGGCTGCACCGCGAGATCATGCTGTCGGCCACTTATCAACAGGCCAGCCGGTCACGTCCGGACGCTGCCAAGATCGATCCGGGCAATCGGACCCTGTGGAGAATGAACCCACGCCGTCTCGACGTAGAGGCCTACCGGGACACTATTCTCCAAGCCTCCGGCAACCTCGACTCGAGTTTGGGCGGACCTTCCATGGCGCTGGACCAAGCTGAAAACAAACGTCGCACCGTTTACGCCCGCATCAGCCGCAGTCGCGTGAGCAATCTTCTGCAACTTTATGATTTTCCCGAGGCGACGATGCACAGCCCCAGCCGCGAGACGACGATCACGCCGCTGCAGCAATTGTTCGTTTTGAACAGTCCCTTCATGCGGGCACAGGCTGAGGCCCTGCTTGCCAGTGTCGCTGAAGCGGGCGACGACAACGCCAAGGTTCGGGCGATCTATCGCCGGGCACTGCTCCGCGATGCCGACGATCACGAACTCACGCTCGCGACCCGTTATCTTGCCGCGGGCACAATGACCGACTTCGCCCACGCCATCTTGTGCACAAACGAGCAAATTTTCTGGCCATGAACCAAGTGATATCACGACGCGAAATGCTCCGCTCCCTCGGCGCCGGTCTGGGCTCGGTCGCCCTGTATGGGCTGCTGGCCGAGGAACAGGCGCGCGCACAAATCCCGCCGCTCGGAAACGTCCTGCCGACCGGGGCGCCGCACTTCGCTCCAAAAGCGAAGCACAACATCGTGCTCTTCATGCCGGGCGGTCCTTCGCACATTGATATGTTTGATCCCAAACCGGCGCTCGCGAAGTATGCCGGCCAGCGCCCCGATTCGGTCAACGTCCGCACGGAGCGCACGACCGGCGGCCTGCTGCCGTCTCCTTTCACCTTCAAGCAGCATGGCAAGAGTGGTCTCGAGATCAGCGAGCTCCTTCCCAATCTGGCTTCGGTGGCGGATGAACTGTGCGTCGTTCGGTCGATGTATACGTTCAACCCCACGCATACTCCCGCCCGCAGCCTCTTTCATTCCGGCAATATTGCGGCCACCCGGCCTTCGATGGGCTCTTGGCTTTCCTACGGGTTGGGCACTGAAAACAAAAATCTGCCCAGCTTTGTCGCCTTGAGTCCTGGCGGCGGTGGCGGGCCCGGCCTGCGCAGCGGCTTCCTTCCCAGCTGTCATCAAGGCGTCGCTTTCGACGATTCCTTTGTTGACCCGGAAAAAATGATCCGGGACCTGCGGAATCGGAACCTCACGCCCGAAGCGCAGCGTCAGCAATTGGACCTCATCCAGAAACTGAACCGCAGCCATGACGACATGGTCGGCGGCGATGAGTTTCTTGAGAGCCGCATTCAGGCCATGGAAACCGCTTTCAGCATGCAAGCCGAAGCCAATGAGGCCTTCGACTTGCGCGGTGAACCGGCATCCGTGCGCGAGCTCTACGGCAATACTCCTTTCGCCAATGGCTGCATCCTCGCGCGGCGCCTGGTGGAACGCGGAGTTCGCAGCGTTCACGTTTACTCGGGCGGCGGGCAACCGTGGGATGATCACAGCAAGATCAATCAGAACCTCCGCGCCCGCTGCCCCGACATGGACAAGGCTTCGGCGGCGCTCATTCTTGATCTGAAGCAGCGTGGTTTACTCGACCAAACCGCCATCGTGTGGGGCGGGGAATTTGGGCGCACACCCGTTTCGGAAAGCGGCGACGGGCGCGACCACAACCCTTTTGGTTTTACCATGTTCATGGCCGGCGGCGGGTTCAAAGGTGGCTTGTGTTATGGAGCCACCGACGAATTCGGTTTCCGCGCGGTTCAAAATCGGATGTCGATTCACGATTTGCACGCCACGTTGCTGCATGTTCTCGGCATCAATCACGAAAAACTGACCTACCGTTATGCCGGCCGCGATTTCCGGCTCACGGATGTCCACGGTGAAGTCATGCACGATCTGTTGGTGTAAGGGATGGATTGAGCGGATTTGGAGGGCATGATATTTTCTTTTTTCTTTTGAGGATCGGGATTGATCTATCCACCTGAGGCGGGGCGCACGGCGAGCGGCCGGCCTGCCTCATCGCGGAGACTGGGCTCGCGGAGAGCCGCACGCTCGCCGACACGAAGGCCGGCTGGCGGCGCTATCTCGCCTATCTCGACTTGCTCGCGGAGGAAAACACGAAACGGCGTGAGGAAAAATTCGGGCGGATGAGCCGCGGCTGGGTCGTGGGCACGGAGGACTTCACGGCGGGCCTGAAAAAAACAACGCGCGCGCGGAGCCGAATCCTCCGAGCGACTGGAACTCCTCGGAGGCGGACCCGGCGCGCGCCCGCAATTGCGCGAAGAGACATGGGAGGCCGCCCTGCATGCACTCGCCAAGCGCCAACGCGTAAATCTCGCCGCGCTGCCGGCACAGAAATCTGCGTCCGAAAAAGTGCGCGTTGCCGCCGCCATGAAGGCGACAACCTCGGTCTCCAACGGCTGGCTGGCGCAACGGCTCGACATGGGCGAGCCCGCGAGCGTGAGCCAGTATGTGCGCCGGTGGCGCATGGCGGAAGGAAAACGAGACAACGCTCAGACTGTTCCTAGCGCTAACTAATAGTGGAAACGGTGCAGCTCCCCAATAGGTTGCACCATTGCAATTCCCAACAGACAGAGGCCGGAACGTCAGCTGTTGGGTTTCCCATTTGAGACGCGCGGATCGAAATCCAGCCATGCAATCACGCGGTCACGCACGCGGCCCTCCGGCTGATAGTGATTCGCCTCCCAGCTACCAAGCATAGACCGCCAAACATCAAGGAGCTGAGCAAGTTGCCATTGGTGCATCCCAAGCACTCTTCGCCGTTTGTGAACATGCTCGCCGATGGTGCGCGGCTCACTTGCAATCTGCGTCCGAACCCGGTGAAACGTCTTACACCACGCTGGTCGCGGAACGGTGATCCTGATGCACAATTTCCCAACAGCTCCAACGCCTCCTGCTGACGCAGGAGTCGCGCCGGCCGGCATCGCGGCTCATCTCTGACGTTGGCCGCAGGTCCACCGTCGCGACCCAAGGAAGACGCGGGAAACAAAAGCGTGCTGGCGGTTCCCCTCCTTGGCTCGTCCTTGCCCGCGTCTCATCACGCCGACCGTTCACTTTTCCGCGATGCAGTAGAGGAACTCGTGGCCGCGGAGGAAGAGTTCCCGGCCGACGATCACGGGTGAGGCGTCGATGGGGTCGTCGAGTTTATTGGTCGCAACGACTTCGTATTTGGTCGCGTCCTTGACGACGATCACGGTGCCGTTGCGGCCGGCAATATAGAGGAGGCCGTTGGCGGCGACGGGCGAGGCGTAGAGGCCCCGCAGGCCCTCGAGCGGCTGGTCTTGGTAATAGGCTTCGCCAGTGAGGGCGTTGAGGCACGAGAGGTAGGCGTCGGTGCCCTTGCTCATGTAGAGCCGCTCGCCCGAGAGCACGGGCGAGGCGACGTAGGGCGCACTCTTGCGCGTGCCCCACACGATGCTGTCCGTGTCCGTGATGTCCCCGCGTGCCGTCAGCTTGATCGCCTGGATGGAGTTTCCCTGAAAGCCGCTCATGACGTAAACCATGCCGTGACCCGTCACAGGGGTCGGGATCACGTTGCCGGTGAGGCCGCTCGCTTCCCAAATCAATTCGCCGGTCGCGGTGTCGTAGCTGCGCGTGCGCTTCGACGCCGTGAGCACGGCCTGTAATCTGCCGCCGACCTCCACGATGAGCGGGGTCGTCCACGTGGAAACCTCGTCGCGATTTTTCCGCCACACCTCGGCCCCGGTTTTCTTGTCGAGCGCGACGATGAACGACTGCTCCTGATGATCCCACGGCACGATGAGCAAATTCCCGGCGAGCGCGGGCGACGCACCCTCGCCGAAACCATTGCGGCTTTTCATCACGCCGAGGGGTTTTCCCCACACCAGATTCCCCGCGAGGTCGTAGCAATACAGCCCGCGCGATCCGAACGAAACGAAGAGCCGCTCGCCATCCGTCACCGGCGACTGCGAGGCAAAGCTGTTCGTCGGGTGATGCCCCTCGTGCGGCACCTCGCGGCGTGCGGTTTTCTGCCAGACCACCGCGCCCGTTGCGCGGTCGAGCGCCACAACGGCGAACTCGTGAAACTTCGTCGGCCGTGGTCCGCCCGGACCGCCGCCACCCTTGCCTCCTTTGCCGCCCTTCCCTTTTCGGTCGCCGCCCGGCGGCGGGCCACTCGGGGCTGGCTCGGCCTCGGGCACGAATGCGCCCATCTGATCCGTTTCGATCGCGGTGAGCAAATAGATGCGATCCTGCCACACGATCGGCGTCGAGAAACCGTAACCGGGCACCTTCGCCTTCCAACGCACGTTCTGGGTCTCGCTCCAGGTGGTCGGCGGCTGGGCACCGGCGGCGACGCCGGCACCGGACGCGCCCCGCCACGTCGGCCACGACGTTTGCTCCGCCGCCGGTGAGGGAATTGAAAACAAAATCATGGCAGCGGATAGCAGCGGAAACCGAGGGAAGTTTATCATCGGGGAAAATCGGGGCCCAAGGCGAGGCGACGTGAACCGGGTCGCGGGCTCTGACGCGGCCCTTGGCGAAAAGTTGCGGGGTGATCGCGGTGCGCCGGCCCGCAACTTTTCGCCAAGGGCCGCGTCAGAGCCCGCGACCCGGTTCACGTCGCCTCGCCTTGGGCCCCGATTTTCCCCGATGATAAACTTCCC
>JANXSC010000509.1 GCA_025352845.1 Opitutaceae bacterium | reverse complement strand
CGTTCAGCGTGCATCTCGGCGACACCCTCAGCAGCAGTGAAAAAGCCAGCGACGTTCTCCTCCTGCGCCGCCGCGACGAGTTCAACTCCTTCGCCACCGCGCTGGTTTACACGCCCGGCGACAACGAGTGGACCGACACTCACACGGAAAAAGCCGGCGGCTTCGCCCCGCTCGAACGCCTCGCGCGCATCCGCGAGATTTATTTCAAGGAAGAGCGCAGCCTCGGCCAAAAACCGATCGCGCTCGTCACGCTGCGCCGCGATCCGGCTTTCGCGAAATTCGTGGAGAACGCCCGCTGGACCCACGGCGGCGTGATGTTTGCCACCGTGCATGTCGTCGGCAGCCACAACAACCGCCAGCCAAACGTCCCCGGCGCGATGGATGAATATCGCGAGCGCGACGCCGCCAACGAAGCCTGGCTGCGCGCGACCTTCACCGAGGCCGCGAAGATCAACGCGCCGGGCGTCGCGCTCTTTTTCCAGGCCGCGCCGTTCGCGGAGGACGCCGGCAAGCCCGGCTACGCCGACGGCTTCGAGCGCTTCCTGAAAACCACCGAGGAGCTCGCGCGCGCCTTCGCGAAACCCGTGCTCCTCGTGCATGCCGACGAACACCGCTACCGCCTCAATTTCGGCATGCGTTTCCACGCCGCCGGCGAAGTCGTGCCCAACGTCACCCGTCTCGAATCCTTCGGCGCCGCCAACCTCCACGCCGTAATCGTCGCCGTCGATCCCGCGTCGCAAGCCGTCTTCCTCCCCGGCCCGCTCCTGATCCCCGGCAACCCGCTGCCCGTCCTGCCGAAGGCGAAGGCCGCGAAGTAAACGCGCCGCGGGTCACGCGACCCGCCGATCAGCATCGCCATGGCATGCCTGAAGGCGATTCGCGCCCCAAAGGGACGAAGGCTCACCCGCGCGGCAGCGTCGCGGCGTCGAGTTCGATCCGCCCGCCGCTGCGAATCCCCACGACCTGCGCCGCCTGCCGCACGCCGACAAATTCCGGCGTCGCCGATCGTAGCGCGGTCAGCCTGCCCGCGCTCGCCCGGAATCACGGGCAGGCTGCCCGTGCTCCGGCCCGAGGCAGAAACGCCGGCTGGTTCATTTCCCTGAAACTCGATCTGCACGTCGGTCTCGACGGCGATGCCGCGCCGAAAACGAATCTCCCACAAATCCGGCGTCGCGGGCACGCACACGATGTCTCTCACCGCCGGGCGAGCGGAGAACTTCCGCGTTGACCGCCCCCACCGCATCGCGCTTCCTTCGCCCCTCGTCCATCGACCGGCCCTCCCTGTGAGGCGCCGACCGATCACCGGAGAGGTGGCAGAGTGGTCGAATGCGCGCGCTTGGAAAGCGCGTGAATCCGCAAGGGTTCCGGGGGTTCGAATCCCTCCCTCTCCGCCATCTTTCGCTCTGCACTGAAGGCCGGTCGCAGATCGCGTTTCACGAGACCATCACGCGCCCGACCCGCGCCGAGGGCGAATTCAAGCGCCAGAACGGCGGTAACGGGCAATACGGCTTCGTCGTCGTGACGCTCGAGCCGAACCCCGGTCGCGGCAACGAAGTCCTCAACGAGATCGTGGGCGGCGCGATTCCGAAACAGTTCATCCGCCCGACGCTGTCAGGCATCGACGACGCGCTGAAAGACGGCGTGCTCGACGGCAGCGTCGTGACGGATGTGCGCGTCCGCATCGTCGACGGCGGTTTCCACGCGACCGACTCCTCGGAGATCGCGTTCCGCACGGCCGCGCGCATGGCGTTTAAGAACGCGAGGCGCGAAGCCGCGCCCGCGCTGCTGGAGCCGATCATGGCCGTGGAAGTCACGACGCCCGTCGAATATTAGGGTGACCTGCTCGGCGATCTCGGTCGCCGCCGCGGAGAAATTCGCGACGTCACGACCGACGACGCCACGTGCACGATCGCCGCCGACGTCCCGCTCGCCACGCTGTTCGGCTACGCCATGGACATCCGCTCGCTATCGAAAGGCCGTGCGAGCTATGCCATGACGCCCAGCCGCTACGCCGTCGCGCTGGGGCATCTGGTTCCGGCCGGTGCCGCAAGCTGAACGCGCGCGGTCGAAAACGACTGCTCAAAAACCGAACGCCTTCCCAAAACGGGAAGGCGTTTTTATCTTCCTTGGCCAGATGCGGTGAATGAAGCCGTCAAGATTCAAGACACGACGTCTTTTGATTTCTCGCTTACGCGTTCGCTAGAAAGGAGGTGATTCCTTTGAGCATCGTTTCTACATCGGCACGGCTGAACGCGCCGAAGTCACCATGCGCAGCTTTGTTTCTGATGTCGGCCCACGCGCGAAGCTGTTTGGCCATAAGCTCAGTGAACTGGCCTGCCTTTTTCAGATCGTCGATCAGCGGGTTCAGCGTCTTGTGGGCACCGTTCGTATCGACGACAGGAATGGGCGGATTACGTTTGTCGCAGAACGAGCGCAAAGTTTTTTCGAGCACGGCTCCGGCTAAGACGGCCGCCGGGACATGGTCAAAATTCCCCGGCTTTCCCTCCTTCAGCAAATCCTCTGCTTGCGTCAGGTAGTCTGAGGTCACTTCCGTTTCAATGCTGTCCGCAACATCATCCAAAAAACCATTTTTGAGATCATTTTCCACGGCGCGCAAAACACTATTCATCACCTGCACGTTCACCGCTTCAGCGTTCCTATTTGCCAGAGCCTTCACCTGATCGTAGAGGAGGTTGGTGCTCCGGAATGAGCGTCTGGAGCACTACTACCGCATTGGTGCGATAAGTAACAAACAGCTCGAAGTTAATTACGTCATGGGCTCGGACATCTATCGCGGAACTTCCGTCGAGGTAGGTCGCGCTGCTAGAATACTTAGCTGGCACGTGCTGCTTTGCTGTGACGATTTGCTCACCGGTGGCGATGAGTTCGGCGATACGCGCCAGGAATTTCGCAGCAAGTTTCTTCGGATAAGGCATCGCCAACCTTGTGGGGATTCGGGTTGAGATTCCACAGCATTTTTGTTCACCGGACGAACGGAGCAAACAACCAGGTTGGTTACTTTGGCCCGTTGCGCTGAGCGGACAGGGCCAAAGCCAAACACATCACGTCTTGAATCTTGACTGAGGTCTGACGTGGCAATCGTGCCACAACCAAGCTCACGACTCCTTGCGGAGCTGCTCATTTAGAAACTCGGGATGGCGGCGCTCATGAACAATCCCCAGCACGTGGAGCGTATCGCCTTCGATGTGGTAGTAGAACAAGTAGGGGAAAGGACGGCAACGGCGGCAAGGGAAGCCGTGTGGGCCAACGTGATCTCCGCCCCGCCAGCGCACCACGGTCCTGACGGCCGCCTTTACTCGCGCCGTAAAATCCTCCCCGAGCCGTGGCAAAATTTCCGTGTAACGCGCCGTCTCTCTCTGCAAGTCGTCGCGAAACAGACTGCTGAAAACGATCCTCATGCCCGCTCGCCGAAGACCTCGTCGAACGTGAGGCCCTTGTCTTCACCCGATTGCAAGCGGGCGAGGCGCGCACTCAGCTCGCGCCGAATTTCTTCATCGCTGCGTCGATCCGGCGTTACGCTCTCCAAGAGCAGTCGGGCCAGAGTTTCGCGCTCGGCCGGAGGGAGAGCCAAGGCTTCTTCGGCCAGATAGACGCTCGTAAGGGACATGGCGTGAATGTGCCGATTCGTTCCCGGTTGGCAAGAGCTGGCCGGTGACCAAGGATCACCGCGGCTTCAACGAGTCGAGGACGGTGCCTGATGTGAGACGTTTGCCGTTGGAACGACAAAAGGGAAGCCTCACCGCTGATATTGTTCGTCGGTTACCTGCTCCAGCCAGTCGACGGTTTTTCCGTCGAGCGCGTTTTGAATCGCGATGTGCGTCATGGCCGTGGTCGGCGCGGTGCCGGCCTGGCTTACTTAAGCGAAGTCATGTCGATCACGAAGCGGTATTTCACGTCGCTCTTGAGCATGCGTTCGTAGGCTTCGTTGATCTGATCCATGCGGATCATTTCGATGTCGCACGTGATGTTGTGCTGGCCGCAGAAATCCAGCATCTCCTGCGTCTCGGGCAGGCCGCCGATGAGCGAGCCGGAGAACGAGCGCCGGCGAAAGAGCAGCGGAAACGCGGCCACGGCCAGCGGCTTCTCGGGCGCGCCGACGAGCACGAGGTTGCCGTCGCGCTTCAGCAAATTGAGGTAGGCGTTGATGTCGTGCTGCGCGGAGACGGCGTCGAGGATGAAGTCGAAGCTGCCGGCGTGCGCCGCCATTTGGGCCTCATCTTTCGAGACGACGACTTCGTGCGCGCCGAGGCGCAGGGCATCGGCGGTCTTGCCCGGCGACGTCGTGAAGAGCACGACGTGCGCGCCGAAAGCGCGGGCAAACTTCACGCCCATGTGGCCGAGGCCGCCCAAGCCGACGATGCCGACCTTCTGGCCGGGGCCGACTTTCCAATGGCGCAGCGGAGAATACGTCGTGATGCCCGCGCACAGGAGCGGAGCGGCGGCGGCCGGGTTGAGATTGGCCGGCATGCGCAACACGAACTCCTCCCGCACGACGATGCCCTGCGAGTAACCGCCGAGCGTGCCGCCGCCAAGAAATTTGTCGGTGCCGCCGTAGGTCATGTTCATCTCGGCGCAAAACTGTTCGAGGCCCGAGCGGCAGTCGGGACACGTGCGGCAGGAATCGACGAGGCAACCCACGCCGACGAGATCGCCGGCTTTGAATTTCTTCACGCCCGAGCCGACGGCCGTCACGCGTCCGACGATCTCGTGACCGGGCACGGCGGGATATTGGGTGAAATTCCACTCGTTCCGCGCGTAGTGGAGATCGGAGTGGCAGACGCCGCAGTAGAGGATGTCGATGCGCACATCGCCATCGCCAGGTTCGCGGCGGGAGATCGTGGCGGCGGCGAGCGGCGATTGCGCGCTGGTCGTGGAGTAGGCTTTGACGGAGTAAGCGCGTGGTTTGGACATAGAGAGACGGTGTTAGTAGGTTTAGTTCGGAGGTTGTTCCACTCGCGGTGGCTCAGAGGCCGATCATTTTCTGCCAGTGGTCCGAATAACCCCAACTTCGACTGGGATTTCACCCGCCGCCAGCTTGATCGCGGAAAGATCGTGGGCCGTGAGCGTGAAGTTCGCCGCGCGGAAATTGGAATCTGGCGTCCGGGCCAGACACCTTCAACGTATCGAGGCGGTCAATGGCATTTTCCCCCAACCATGCTCACCTACGTCTATGAAACCCTGCCGCGCGCCGGAAAGGCGGTGCGGCGTTACGAATTCCGCCAGTCGATCAAGGATGCTCCGCTGACGAAGCACCCCACGACCGGCGAACGGATCCGCCGCAGCATTATTCTCGCCACGGATCCATTTGTGCGGGCGGCCACGATCGAGCGACCCGAGCCCCGGTCCGCGAGGCGATCACGCCGGCAGCCTGAACTCGATCACCACGGTCATCATCACGAGGATCACCACCATCATTGACGGAAGGAGGGAGGCGGAGCGACTTGACCCCAAGGCGCGTCAGGATTGCCGCGCGCAAACCAGCACGTTGGGGTCAACGCACTCCACCTCGGACGGCACTTTTCAAATTGAAAATGCTTCCGTGCCCCGGCGGCAGCGGGACAATGCGCAGGGTGCATCTCAACCCGGAATCTCGGGCTCGACGAGGTGCGCGAGCTGGGCGAGGGATTCCTGCCAGCCGAGGTAGCACATTTCGGCGGGGATGACGGTGGGCACGCCCGCCTGTTCGATGTGCAGTTCGGTGCCGCACATCACCTTCTTCAGCGTGACCGTCACGGTTATTTCCCCGGGCAAGTTCGGATCGTCGAACTTGTCCGTGTAGCGGAGGCGCTCGTGCGGCACGAGTTCGAGATATTTCCCGCCGAAGGAGTGGCCGTTGCCGGAGCCGAAATTCGTGAACGACATCTTGAAGGTGCCGCCGACCTTGGCGTCCAGGTGGTGAACCTTGCAGGTGAATCCATACGGCGGAATCCACTTGGCCATGGCATCGGCGTCGAGAAACGCACGGTAGATTTTCTCGGGCGTCGAACGAAGGACGCGGTGCAGGCGGATGGTATGGGTGGACATGATGATATTTTGGTCGGGGTGAATGAGAGGGTTCAACTACTCAACGATCGAACCCGCGCCGCGCGGACAGCACCAGCGATTTTTTTCGGGATGAATCTCGGCGACCGGAGACGGACTCGACGATGACCCAGGGTGAAACGAGCGCACTGCCTTCACGCTATTCCCCGCGCAAATCGTAGCAGATGATCCGCGGCGGTTTGTCGTCGCGCACGTCGCGGGTGTTTTGCGCGACGTAGAGCAGGCCGCGGTGCAGCGCGGGGAGCGTCCACGTCGATTGGGCGGAGAAGAGCCGCACACGCTGGCGGACAACCGCGCCTTTCGGCGAAAGCTCGAATTCGGCGAACAAGCCATCTTCACCGATCGCGAACACCCGCCCGCTGGCGTGCAGCAGACTGCCGCGGAAAAAACTGCTCACGCGTCCACCTTCGTCGAAACGCGTGTCGTCGGCCCAGACGATTTTTCCCGTAGCAAGATCGAGGCAACGGAACTCGGTGTCGGGCGGATTGCGGCCGGCGAAACCGTAGAGGTGCGCGCCAATGTGCAGCGGCATCATCCAGTGCAGGCCGAAATCGCGCTGCGTCCAGAGTTGTTTCGATTTCAAGTTTTCGTCGAACTCCAGCAGTGTGCCGCCCTTCTCGTAGGTCTCCGAAAGATAAACGCGCCGGTCGTCGAGCGCGAGCGGCGTGCCCGCCACCACCGACTCGTAAACCCGCGCGCGCCACGAAAACCGGTCGAGCACGCGGCCATCGCGCACATCGATCGTGAGCAGACCGCCGACACTGGGCCGACTCTCGCCGGCCGCGATCACCAACGCGACGTCGCGACCGCGCAGTTTCACGACGATCGGCGAGGCGTAGCTCGCGCCCCAATCGTCGGCCGCCTCCCAGAGAATTTTTCCCGTGACCTTGTCGAACGCGACGACACACGTGCCGCGACCGCCATCAGCGGCTTTGCCGCCGACATTCACGATGACCCGGTCCTGCCACACACACGGCGTCGGACCGTAGCCAAAAAAATTCGGCGACACGCGAAACTCCGCCTTGAGATCGCGTTTCCAGATCACGGCGCCCGTTTTCAAATCGAGGCAGTGCAGCAGCGCGGTCACGCCGGCCACGTAAACGCGCCCCTCATAGATGACCGCGCTCGCACGTGGGCCGGGACTGAACCCGTAGCGATCCTCGTAGGCGACCGGATAGTCGAAGCGCCAGAAACGCCGGCCAGTCTCCGGGTCGAGGCAATCGACCGTCTCCTTGCCACCCACGCGGTGAAAATAAACAAGTCGCCCACCTACGATCGTCGGGCACGCGTAGCCCTCGCCACTCTCCATCTCCCATACTTTTTTCGGCCCGCCCGCCGGCCAGCGATCGAGGAGTTTGGTCTCGCCGGTAGTGGCGTTGTGGTGCGGCCCGAGAAAATGCGGCCAGTCCTCCGTCACCGCGCCCGCGGGCAACGGCCACGGCGGCGCGTGAAACGTGAGGCCGTCGTAGGGTTTCGCCTCGTCCGCCGCGTTGAGCGCAAGCGCTAGCCCGAAGCTCAACGCGAAGAGAAACCCGCGGGAGTAGACATTCATTTTTTGAAGACCCCGATTCCCGGCCGATCCGGTAGCTTGATTTTGCCGTCGACGATCGTCGCGCCGTCGAAGCAGTCGTTCTTGATCAGCACGGCGCCGTCGAGATCGGCCCAGTCGACGAGCGGCGAAAGTTGCGCGGCGGCGGAGATGGCGCAGGAGGTTTCCGTCATGCAACCCAGCATGATCTTCAGGCCGAGCGCGCGGGCGAGGAGGATCATTTTGTGCGCTTCACGGAGGCCCGTGCATTTCATCAGCTTGATGTTAATGCCGTGAAACGCCTCCGCACAGCGCACCACGTCGGCGAGGCGCTGGCAGCTTTCGTCGGCGATGAGCGGCAGCGGACTTTTGTCGCGGAGCCACGCCGTGTCGCCGAGCTGCTCCTTGGGCATAGGTTGCTCGATGAAGACCACGCCGCGCGGCGCGAGCCACTCGATCATGCGGAGCGCGTCGTCGCGATTTTTCCAACCTTGGTTGGCATCGACGGTGATGGGCGTGGCGGTGACTTCGCGGATGGTGTCGATCATCTCGCGGTCGCTCTCGGGGCTGCGGCCGAGCTTCACCTTGATAATTTTGTAGATGGCGGCCTCGCGGATTTTTTCGCGGACGATTTCCGGGGTGTCGATGCCGATGGTGAAGGAAGTGACCGGGGCTTTCTGCGGATCGAGGCCCCAGATGCGGTGCCACGGCGCGCCGAATTTTTTTCCGATCCAGTCGTGCAGCGCGATGTCGAGGGCGGCCTTGGCGGCGGTATTGCCCGGTGCGAGCGCATCGATCGCGGGCAGGATTTCCTCCAGTTGAAACGGATCCACGCACGCCGCGAGCAACGGCCGCGCGCGCGCGAAAAATGCTGTGGCGGTCGCCTGCGATTCGTCGAGGTAGGGCGGCATCGCGGCTTCGCCGTGGCCGACCACCCCGTCGCGGTCGACTTCGACGAGCATCGCCGGCGTGCTCGTGCGCGTGCTCGCCGCGATGCCGAAGGCATGTTTCAGTTCGAGGGTGTAGGGAGCAAAGCGCAGGTGCATGGGTGGCCAAAGAAAAGCCCAGCGATCTTTCGACCGCCGGGCGAGCCTACGCGAAGGATTTCTGCCTTAATTGGCGATCAGAAGCGGCCGTTCACGCCCGCAGTGACCGTGACGAAGTTGAGCCTCGTGAGGCGCATGCGGTCCTTGTAGCCGACATACCAGCGCTGCGGTTCGTTGAGGATGTTGGCGACGTTGAGGCTGAAGCTGAGGTTCGGACGATATTGATAGCCGGTGCTAACGTTCAGCGTTTTCATCGAGTAGCGGAACTGGCTGAGCGCCGGGCTGAGGAGGCTAATCGAGTTGGGATACTCCCCGGTGAAGTTATAAAGCAGGCTGGTGTTGAACTTGCGAAAGCGCCAGCTGAGGGAAACGTTGGCGGCGGCCGGAATGAATCCCGCAATTTCCCGTCGCGAGAAGTAGACCGCCGGGGTGGTCGCGGTGGGCAGCCGGCCCAGGACGGGGGTGCCTCCCGGCGTGGCGGCGCTACCCAGACCGTGCTGGTTCGTCCAGCTGTAGTTAAATGAGGCGGACAGGCCCTTGAGCGCGCCGGGCAGGAAGGTGAACTGCTGGCTGTAGGCGAACTCCCAGCCCTGGACGTAGACATCGCCGGCGTTGAGGGTCGTGCGCTCGGTGTAGCCGACATACTGGCCGTCGTAGCCGTTACCCGCGCCGTCGGCGATGACGCCACGGTCCAGATTGGAGACGATGTAGTCCGAGATTTTCTTGTGAAACCAACTGAAGGTGAGACTGCCGACGGGTTCGAAGTAGTATTCGAGCGTAGCGTCCCAGTTGCTGGCCTGCTGGGGTTTGAGGGCGACGTTGTTAATCGTGAGAATTTTATTCACATCGTCGGGAGTTTCGCCGGGCACGAGGCTGCCCAGTCCCGCGCGGCCGTAGCCGGTGGACCAACTCACGCGCGCCTTCAGGTTGGACGTGAGGTCGTGGAAGGCGTGGACGCTGGGAAATTTTTGGGCGAACTTGCCGGAGAGATTGCGGGGATTGACCGCGTAGTCGCGCTCGGCGGAGCCGGCGGGATCGGCGAGCTGCTGGGCGCCGGTGCTGAGGATGCGCGAGCGGACCCAGCCCTTGCTTTCCGTGCGCACGTCTTCGAAGCGGACGCCGGCGAGGTAGCCGGTGCGCCCGAGCCAGCCGTCGCGGCCGAGCCGGCCCTGCGCCATGAGGTAGGTGGCGGGGATCCATTCGGTGATGCTTCTGGTGCCGGTGAATTTTTGGCTTTCGTTGTAGTAGAGATCTTCGTTCCAGAGCGAGGAGTCCGTGGGCCGGCCATCGGTGGTGAACATGTGCGCCTGCCAGAAGGGAATTTTCCGGCCGGTCTTGATCATGTCGTAGCTCACGTAGTTGGGGTCGGAGGCGAAGTGGACATTGGGGTCGTAGGCAGCGGTCGCCTTGGGCACCCAGCGATGGCGATCCTTGCTCCATTGATCCATCTGCAGGGAGCGCCAGTGGAAGCCGGCCTTCAGTATAGTGGGTGCGGCGAAGGACAATTTGTAGCGTGCGTCGAATCGGAACTGTTTTAGCAACTGGTCGTTTTCGTCGCGCGACTGAACGAGACCGTCGGTGGCGCGCGGGAGGTAGTTGTTGGGGTTCGTGAAATCGGGGCCGCCATTCTGGGTGAAACGGGGATACACCTCCGACTGCGACTGATCGATCTTCCAGCCGGCGCCGCCGAAGAACACGGCGCGGCCCGGCACCTGCGCGCTGGGATCGAAGAGGCGCATGTTGAGCGTGCCGCCGCGGCCATTCCCGGAATTCAGCGTGGTGCGCGCGATGCCGCCGGTATATTCGATGTTGAGATTAGGGTAGGTGTGCTCGCCGGTGAAATCGACGCGGCCCATGCGCACGTAGTAGTTGAGGGGTCCGTCCATCTGCACGTCGATGTTGTTGGTGTTGGAGCCGGCGGCGGAGGTGCTCGGAATCGCGCGCACGACCGTGACCGTGTTGGTGAACTCGCCGGGGACGATGCCCGTGGTGGCGCTCGGCACTTGGGTGTTGCTGTTGCCGGAGGCGGCCGCGGTCACGCGCACGCGGCGGCGGTGCCGCTCGAAGTTGTCGTTCTCTGTGACCGAGAGGGAGAACTTCGTGGTGGACGACCACTTGTAGTCCGTCTTCAGCGCAATGCTCTGTTGCTTGCGATTATTGATGTTGTCCCACGTCTGGTAATTATAGACGGGCGCGGGGCCGTTGAGGAGGCTGGTGCGGTCGAAGATGGTTTCAAAACCGCCCACGGCGTTTTCCGAATAGAAGATGTTGAGCGAGGTGCCGAGATTGCGGCTGCCACCGAAGACGCTGAACACCTGCTGGTGCGTGAGATTGAGAATCGGATGCGAGCGGTGGGCGGAGCGCCACGGCGTCTGCTCGAAAAACGGCGGCGCCGTGCGCATGCTGAAGTTGTAGGTGGTGCGGCTGTCCTCTCTCATGCTGAAGGTGGAGCGTGTCTTGAAATTGATCGTGCCACCGAGGGAGTCGGCACCCTTGTCGGGGGTCTGGCCTTTGATCAGCTCCATCCCCTCGAACATTGCGCCGGTGATGGACTGGAGTTCGAAGGCGCGGCTGGTGCCGAGCGTGGTGAGCGAGCCGCCGTCGACGGTTACGTTGCTCATCGCGGGGCTCATGCCGCGGATGTTGAACTGGTAGTTCAAACCCTCGTCCGTCGGGCTGCCTGCGACACCGGGCAGGCGCATGACCACTTCGCCGGCGCTCATGTTCGGCAGGTAGCCGAAGGCATCCATCGCGATCACGTCCTTCACGTTGTCGGCGTTTCTCTTTTCGGTGATCATGGCGGCGCTACCCTCGCGCTCGCCGGTGACCTTGAAGGCATCGAGTTTGTAGATGCCCGTTGTCATGTCGAAATTCCGCACGGCGCGCTGGCCGACGGAGACGTTGATGATCGCCTTCACCGCATCGAGGCCGATGTAGTTGACGACGATCTCGTGTGCGCCCGCAGGCACGCCCGTGAGCACAAAAACCCCGGTGTTATTGGTGAGCGTCCGCAAGCCCAGCTGCGGCACCTCCACGCGGGCGCCCTCGAGCAAGTTGCCCGTGGCGGAATTACTGACGGAACCGGAAATAGAACCGGACTCGGCCGCGCGCGCGGCCGGCACGGAAAGCAGGGCGACGGAGACGGCACACGGGGCGGCTGAAAATATCAGCGATCGCAGGCAGGAGCTAACGAAGGAGATCCACGATAAACGTTTCATGGGAGGCAGCAGGTTGAGGTGACAGGACGACCGACAGGAGGGTAGGCCGACACAGGGTGGTAACGAACTTCGCCACGGTGGGCATTTGTTCGCGGCAGGCAAGTCGTGATCTGCAAAAAAAATTCAGGACCACATCACGTCCGATGGCTGGCCGAGCCGGAGCCCGTCCAGACAGGTAGCCTACGCTCACCAAGCCGCGCTTCGCCGCGCCAACCTTCGCCCTCGCCACGCAGCGGGTGAAGACTGGTGGGCCCACTGGGATTCGAACCCAGAACCAAAGGATTATGAGTCCTCTGCTCTAACCGTTGAGCTATAGGCCCGCATTGCAGCCGCCACATTGCCGCGGGCGCGGGCGCACTTCAAGATCGCGTTCGGCCCGCCCCCGCCGAGCAACGCGATCACGAGTCGGGCTTGCACGCCGGGTGCATGCACCGTGAACTCAATGGCAACCGCCGCGCCCCTCGCCTCTCGCGGCGACCCCCCCATGCCCCATCCCACCCACAGTCTCGCGCGCCGTTTGCTTCGCGCCGTTTTTTTCGCGAGCACAACCCTCGCCGTTTTCGCCACCGCACCCGACTCCCCGGCAGCGGAAACCCCCGTCGATTTCGAGAAGGCCCGCGAGATTTTCGCGCGCGCAAGCCGCGGCGAGCCCGTCAGCGCCGAAGATCGCGCGTATGTCGAGCGCGCCAAGCAGGCGAAACAGAAACAACCCGCCGCAAAAAATCCCCCCGGCGCTCCGCCACCGAAGTGGACGCAACACCTCACGCCCCTCGATCAACTCGGCACCGCCACCTACAAGGGTGAGGACGGCGGGCTCTATGGCGGCGGCCGCAACGATCCGCCCGCCGCGCATCTCGCCGCCGCGCTCCGCGAGTCGGCCAAGATCGTCCCGGTCGGCGCCGACGGCCGCCCTGCGGCCGACGGCAAGATCGGCCTGCTCTCCGTCGGCATGTCGAACACCACGCAGGAATTTTCGCGCTTCATGTCGGACGCCGCGCGCGATCCGCGGAAATCTCCGCGCGTCGTGCTCATCGACGGCGCGCAGGGCGGGCAGACCGGCGCGCGCTGGGCCGATCCCGCCACGCCGCTGTGGATCGAAGTCGACAACCGCATCGCGCGCGCCGGCCTCACCGCCGCGCAGATTCAAGTCGCGTGGCTCAAGCAGGCCGAGGCCGGCCCCGCGCGGCTCGGCGATTTTCCGAAGCACGCCGACGTGTTGCGCGAAAATCTCGTCACCGCCCTCGGCCATCTGCAGAAACGTTTCCCCAACCTCCGCCTCGTTTACCTCTCAAGCCGCATTTACGCCGGCTACGCGACCACCGCGCTGAACCCCGAGCCCTACGCCTACGAGTCCGCCTTCGCCGTCCGCCGCCTGATTCAGGATCAGATCGCCGGACGCGCGGAACTCAACTTCGATTCAGCTCGCGGTGTCGTGAGATCGCCACTGCTCCTCTGGGGTCCGTATCTCTGGGCCGACGGCACCACGCCCAACAAGATCGGCGGCCTCACCTACGAGCCCGCCGACCTCGGCCCCGACGGCACGCACCCGAGCGACTCCGGCCGCGCCAAGGTCGCGCGCCTGCTCTTGGATTTTTTCACCGGCGATCCGACGGCGCGCACCTGGTTCCTCGCCAACCCCACCGAGTCCGCGCAGCCGTAACCGGAGCGCCCGTGCCCGGCGCGCTCTGCCTCGGCCGGAAAAAAAATTCCCGAATGCACCTCCGAAAAAATCCCACTGGTAAAACATCACCGCCTTCAACCATGCGCCGCGCCCACGTCCCCAAATTCTCCGTCCTCTTTTTCAGCTTCGCCGCCGCTCTGGCGGCCGCGCTCCCCGCGCCCGACGCCGACGACGGCGGTCTCACGCTCCCGCCCGGTTTCCGCGCCCTCGTCGTCGCCGACAATCTCGTCGTCGGCAAAAAATCGGGCAACAGCCCCGAGCGCCTCCGCTTCCTCGCCGTCGCGCCCAACGGCGACCTCTACGCGAAGCTCGTTCGCGGCCCCATCCTCGCGCTCCGCGACACCGACGGCGCCGGCCGCTTCGATCTCATCAAGGAGTTCGGCCCCGGCGACGGCGGCACGCACATCATGTTTCACGGCGGCTACCTCTACCACTCGAGCCGCACCGCCGTTTACCGCTACAGATACACCCCTGGCGAACTCGTCCCCACCTCGCCGCTCGAGACGATCGTGCGCGATCTCCCCGCTGAAAAGGATCACGACGCCAAGGCCTTCGCCTTCGACGAGAGCGGCCGCATGATCGTCGAGATCGGCTCGCCGTTTAATGTCTTTTCCGAGGGCGACCGCCGCAAAGGCGCGAAGGGCAAAACCGATGCCGAGGTCGCCGAGTTCCAGAAAACCTACGGCGGGTTCTGGCGCTTCGATCCCACCAAGCCGAATCAGACCCAGGCCGACGGCACGCGTTTCTCCACCGGCCACCGCCACAGCCTCGCACTCCAGTGGCACCCGACCTCGAAAAATTTCTTCATGGTCCAGATGGGCCGCGACAACCTGAACATCGTCGACCCCGTCCACTACGACGAACTCGACAACGCCGAGCGCGTGTCCGAGGTCATGCACCTCCTCCGCGAAGGCTCCGACCTCGGCTGGCCGCGCACCTACTGGGATCCGATCAAGAAAGCCCACCTCCTCGCGCCCGAATACGGCGGCGATAATTTCAAGCGCGCCGAGCCCGATCCCTACGACCAGCCCGTCGTCGCCTTTCCCGGCCACTGGGCGCCGCTCCAGATGACTCTCTATACCGGCACCCAATTCCCCGCGAAATACCGCGGCGGTATGTTCGTCGCCTTCCACGGCTCGTGGAACCGCGCCCCGCGTCCGCAGGCCGGCTACAAAATCGCCTTCGTCCCCTTCAACGAAAAAGGCCTGCCCACCGGTGCCTACGAAGATTTTGCCACGGGCTTTCCCGGCGTGGACTACTTTGTGAACACCCGCGACGCCCGCTACCGCCCCGCCGGTGTGGCCGTCGGCCCCGACGGCTCACTCTACGTGAGCGAGACCGAAAAGGGCCGCATCTGGCGCATCGTTTACACCGGCGAAACCGCTCCCGCCGTCGCGCGAAATCCCGGCCGCCTCACCGCCGCTCCCACGATCGCCCTCGTCGGCAGCGACACCCCGGGCGGAAAAATCTATGCCCAGCTCTGCGCCGCCTGCCACATGCCCAGCGGCGGCGGCGTCCCCGGCATGCACCCCGCGCTGACCGGAAGCGCGATCGTCGCCGGCGATCCCGCGCGCCTGATCGACGTCCTCCTTCGGGGCCCGGCCGCCGTCCTGCCGCCGGACCGCGAAAAATTCGGCAACGTCATGCCGCCCCTCGCGGCCGTTTACAGCGACGCGGATCTCGCCAACGTGATCACCTTCATCCGGAAAAATTTCGCCGCGGGCGCCGCCGAAGTCACCGCCGCCCAGGTCGCGGCCCGCCGCGCGCGCTGACTCGGTTCCGATCCCAACGTCCACACCCCGGCCATATTACTTTCAGTCGATCTCGCGCGGCAGCCCGGAAAAATCGATCTCGCCCGGCACGCCGAAGGGCGCGGCGTTGACTGTGCCGAGCGCGAGCCGGCCCCCGCGCACATCGAGCCGCGGCCAACCCGCCGGTGACTTGACGTAAAGATCGCCGTGGTGCGCGAGCGCGTGCCGTTGCAGCGCCGCGGGAAACTGCGCGAGGCCCGCGAAGTAGTGGTGGCCGTTGCGCTCCACGCTCGTCACCCCGAGCGCCGCCTGCGCCGCGAGATCCTGGAGCGTCGAGATCGGCCCGACGTTGCCGAGGTCTTCGCCGCTCAACACCGCGGGCAATCCCGTCGCGCGACGTTGAGCGAGCAGCCCGGCGTTGATGACGCTCTTGAAAACTCCCTTGCAGTTCTTGTGGCTCGTGCCCGCGTAGCCAAGCGCGAGCGCGGTCGGCAGGCTGGTGAGTTCCGCGTCGCTCTCGTCGATGATGATCGGGGGGCGGTCGGGCCATGCGCGGGCGAGTTCGCCGATCGGCGGCGAGAGCGCGACGCTGCGGTGCCACGGCTGCTCGACGTAGAGGAGGCGCGGCCAGAGCGCGCGCAATTCCGGCGCGGCCCGCAGCGCGCGGAAATAATCCGCGAAGACGGCCACGTCGTGGAAGCTTTCGTTGCCATCGAGGGAGAACGCATAATCGCCACCACACTCCGCGAGGAGGACGGTCGCCATGCGCGCGAGCCGATCGCGATCACGCGCAGCCTCGCCGTTGATTTTGATCTTAAAATGCCGGAGGCCATAGAACCGGATGCACGCATCGAGCGCCTGCGGCAGCCCGTCGTCGACGCGCTCCGCCGCCGGCAAATCGCCCGCGGTGATTGGATCGGAGAGGCCGACGGTGTGGCGCGCAAACACCGTGGCGGGCGGCACCGCCGGCAGGTAGTCGCGTGGCACCACACCAGCGAGCGCCGACTGCATGGCCCCGAGATCGAGGCCGAAAATATTTTCGCGCAGCGCCGCGGAAAGCGAGGCGCCGCGCGCGCGGCACACGGCGTGGATGAGAGCGCGCTCGACAAACGACGTGCCGAAGTTTGCGAGGAGCAGCGGGAGTTTTTCCGCCGCGGCCCACGCCCTCTGCGCCGCGTAAAGTTCGCGCCAGAACGCAAACGGCGTCGCCGCGCAAATCCCACGCGCGTGCCGCACCGCGGCGCGAATCACGCGCAGCATCTCGTCGATTTCGGCGGCGAGCCCGCGCGCCGGATCCTTCGTGAACCATTTCGGCGGCAGCAGATCGGCGGCGAGGCCCGTTTCGGTTTTGCCAGCGAGATCGAAGGTGAGCCGCAGGATGATCTGCGGGACATCGGTCATCGTCGCGATGCCGTAGCGGAACGGCATGCGCGCCCGCAGCTCGAGGCGGAAGAGTTCGGCGGAGCGGAGGGTGATCATTTTTCTCTGTAGGGCGTCAGTCTTGCTGACGCCGCGGCGCGTGCAAGCCACGCGCCCTACTTCGCGGCGGCCAGCGCCTCGTAGTGCGGCAGCGGGGCGAAGATGCCACCGCTGCGCGCAT